>UREO01000120.1 GCA_900546895.1 uncultured Oscillospiraceae bacterium | reverse complement strand
CTTTTAAGATTGACTAAGGCGTTACACTCACGGCAATGGCGGCAAAGTATTTTATCATTGCGGACACGGCTGCAAAATTCACAGTGATTGCCGGAGGAAGCAATGGGTGTTCCGCAATTATCAACCGTTTTAATTGCAAATCCGGTAGCCTCCGCTATCGAATTCTGCAATTTTTCCCAAGATTTCAAGTCAATCAAGTGATCCAACAGGAGTTTTTCTTCCATCTTTTTTCCTCTCATGAAACATTGTTAATCTATGGCGACCAGAACGGCGGGCTCTTTATTTTTCCAACTGATTTTCCAGCTTAAGGAACGCAGCATTTCTGTAAATAATTCAAGCTCCTGTTCCGATAAATTCTTTCCCAGCTTGAACATTTCGCTAAAAATTTCTTTTGCAACCTGTTCTGAATAATTTTTGTAAACCTCTCTCCCCAAAGGCGTGACCTGAATAATGATATCTTTTTTGTTTCCTTTTATATGATATTTTTTTAGGATGCCCTTTTCTTCCAGCTTTCTTGCTAATTTTGTGAAGGAGCTGACTGTAATTCCCAAACGCTTTGCAACTTCCGACATCTTCTGATTATAATCTTCGTTTTCAAGCAGATACTCGACGACCTGAATCTGAGAAAAGGATATTTTGATATCATCGCCCATAAATTCTTTATTGTGAAGACTTGCATAATTATTTGCGAAACAGATTAAAGCCTCCACCAAATCCCTGTATTCTCCAAGCCATTGCAATTTCATAGCAATATAATCCTTTCTATTGGAAACAATATCATTTCCTTTGGAAACAATTTAAATATAGTCTTATTATTCAAAAAATTCAATACAAATTTTTAACAATTATATGCTTGTTTTTTATACTATATGAATAATTCCCCGGACTGGTCGTTGATTCTGGTCAAAAATAAAAGGCCTGAAGGATCCCTCACAGGGTTTCCTTCGGGCCTTTTTGCTGTCGTAAGATAAATGCCTCTTTGTTTATGCGTTGACGAGATTCCAATAAAGGAGCGTATTCGCAACCGGAATCATTGTAAACAGCAGGGAATTAAAGAACGCGGACGTCCAAATGTTATTTGTTTTTTCATAGATTTTCTTTGTAAAAACCGTCGCGAGAATCATTCCCGGAATGGTTGCTAAAAGTCCAATCGCAATCATGCCCTGTGTCGGCCAGGCCGCAACCCCTTTGATATAGAATGACCCGTACTGGATCACCATCCACAACACGAGGCCTGCCGATGTAATCAGAATTGAATACCAATATCCGTGTTTGAGCGACCGGCTGTTCGCGTTCAATGAAAGAGAAAGCATGAGATAAAACACAAAGTAGAGAGGAAGATATTTCAGCATGGTCAAAAAGTTCTCTACCCGGAATACTTTAACTGCAAACGTCCAGATTCTGAAGTCAACGGAGAAAATACCGTTGATCATAAATAAGATCAGATACCCTGCGGCAAAAGCAGCCGCCGCTGTGGCAAACGCGGCAAATACGGACTTCGGTTTGATTCTAAGCCCATAAGCTTCGATTTTGATGCCGTTTGGTTTGTTCACGAAATAGTACATGGCTATTGTAACAATCGCTAATATAAATCCTATAATCAAGGCCCAATAAGAGGTCCAGTTTGTTGTTGTCTGATTAAACCATGGGTTAAGCGCAAATATTTTATTTCCGAAAAGCAACGCAGCCATAACGGCTGAAACAGCGGCCGAAAGGAACCCGCCTTTGGCGTAGTCCTCATATTTCCCCGCCGAATCACCCGAAGCTTTTGCTTTGCAGAGAAACCCGACGATCAGCATTATCACCGCAAATGCGATCGCAATCATCTCAATAATCCGGATATCGGGCGCAATCAGCTGTGTCAAAGGAATATATAGGACCGCCGGCAATACTCCGAGCACCAATGACGACACCCAAAAGATTGTTTTTCCTTTTCGCGTATCCGGAAGCGGAATCGGCGCGGTTTCTTCCGTTACGGCTCCTTTGAAGAACCGGGCTTTCGTCAGTAATGAAATAAACGGGACAAAGAACAGGAAGAAGCCAATAAGCGCAATGCAGTTACCGACTTCCTTCAGCCACCAGGTCTGATTGCCGGGGGTCATGTTCGCCAGTGTCATATCGGTGGGAAGGACCCCTTGAAATGCGGTCTGAAAAAAGCTGACGATCTTCGCCTCTACATTGACGGAAAAAGGATTCTGCGCATGCGCTTCATCCACCTCGTATACAATATGTCTGCCAACCTGGGACGGCCTTACGGTGTTGCCGTTAACCACGAAAGGACCGGAGTCCACGTCGTAGAATTTTCCCGCTTCTCCTGTTTGACCGCTTTTCAAGCCGAGGAATTTCCTGCCGGTCTGATTGCCGACCCAGTCTTTGTAAATTGCCATAGTCGGTTCGTCGCCGAAGAAAAATTCATCGTAATGGCCCGAAACAACGCCCACGGTCCGGTTTCCATAAGCGGCAAGGATATCCTCGGTCGGAGCAACATTGTCCGTAAACGAAAAATCCGCACTCTCGGGAATCGCGGCATATATCATCCTGTACCCGCTTTTCAGCGACTGCATTTCATCAAAATAGATCGACATTACGGTGGACAGCCCGCCCATGGAATGGCCGCTGCAGCCTATGTATCCATTTCCGTCGGCATCCTTCAAAGTATAGTTTTGATGATAAGCATAAGTAACCGCATCATACATGGACCAGACAAAGAAGGTTCCCATTTCCGTTCCCACCGGAATCTTTGCCGACCAACGCGACAGCCCATGATCATATTGGTCAGCCACAAGGACAATGAAGCCTCTTCGGGACATTTCGACCGCCGAGGCATCCTGCATTTCTTTTGAATTCAAATATCCGTGTGTAAGGACGATCACCGGTCTTGGATGATCGGGTCCGGCTCCGTTTGGCATATAAAGGTCCGCGGCTATCGTACCCCTTTCCGTAGAAAACTGAATCTGGGACACTTTCACATCGCCAAGGTTTGTGTTGATTCCGTACGCTAAGGTACTGCCCACAAGAATAAGCATCAGCGCAATTGCAAGCCACTTGACCGGTTTACTTGATTTTCCCATCATGTTACTCCCTCTCTTTTTTATTCTTTGAAAATTGTTTTTTTACCGGGGACAGGAATTCGTTGGCAGCCCTCATCCGGAGGGGAAGCGCGGTTGTACTATTATCATAGCATTCCAACAGCAAAAACACATTGAACTGCTTTAATGAATAATAGTAAAAATATAATGTATATTGTAAATAGAATACAACTTATATCCCAGTGTAATTTAGATTAAATGACGATATAAATGCAAAAAGGGCTTTGAGGGATTTTCGACTTTTTCGGCAGTACATCATAAAATACTCCTATTTAAGTGCTGCTTCCGGCTATGATGATGATGATTCTTCCATTATCTGTTAAAGCAATTCAATGCGCTTTCAGCTTCAAAATGCTATATTTAATCAGAGAGCAGCGAGCCTTTGCAGCGCTTTAAGAGCTTCTGCCGCCCGGCGGCTCAAATGCAGTTTCGCTGGATACGAAAATATCGGCGGCACTTGACAGAACCGGACCTTGGCGCGCAGAATCGGGATAAAAGCAGGGGAAGGCGGACCAAACTTTATTATTTTAACAGGAAGGGTATCTGAAATGTTTAAAGAATTTTATCAGAAAACTTATGATGGAATCGAGTTATACGCAAAAGTAGACGCCCCGGAAAAAGCCAAAGCGGTCATTATTATTGTCCACGGACTTTGCGAACATCAGGGTCGGTACGATTACGTAACTCAATACTTCAATGCAAAAGGATTTCAGGTTTATCGTTTTGACCATCGCGGCCACGGACGTTCAAAAGGGCCGAGGGCATTTTATCCGAATAAGGAATCAATTATTGAGGACACGAAATTATTTGTCGATTTAGCTATGAAAGAATCTCCGGATCTGCCGGTCTTTTTGCTGGGACATAGCATGGGCGGGTATGCAGTAGACTCCTTTGGCACAAAATACCCCGGAATGGTTAAGGGGATTATTTCATGCAGCGCATGGACGAGGGATACTCCAAACGACGTGTCCGTCCCGGACGGGCTTGACCCGGCGACATATGTCGAAAATGCGCTTGCGGGCGCAGTATGTTCCGATCAGGCCGTTATAGATGCGTACAACAAGGATCCGCTTGTAGAAAGGAAAATTTCCCTCGGCCTTTTCTATTCCGGTCAGGCGGGGCACCGTTGGCTGGTGGCAAACGCCAAAAAATTTATTGATCCCGTACTGGTTTTGCACGGGTTGAACGATGAACTGATCCCGGAAAAAATTTCAAGAGAGTTCTTCTCCGATATCGGTTCAGTCGATAAAACGCTGATAATATACTCGGGTTTAGGCCATGAAATCTTAAATGAACCTTGTAAAAATAAAATTTTAGGGCACATCACGGAATGGCTGTCAGAGAGGATATAGCTTCTCCCCTCCGGGTGTCCTCTCCGTTTTCCGGAAACGTAAAAAACACGTCCTGAATCGGCTTTAAGGGCCTAATCAGGACGTGTTTTTATACAAACCAATCTTTCTTACCCGCCACCCATACAATGAAAATGCGTTTCAGCGGGACGCCAGAGTCGCCCGCAAATCATTGGGCGCCATTTTAAAATGTTTCTTGAAACAATAACTGAAGTAATGCGGATCCGAATAACCAACTTCCGTCGCAATTTCATAGTTTTTCATCCCGGTGGTCAGAATTAAATCCTTTGCTTTTTCCATCCGCAGTTCAGTAAGGTAATTTACAAAAGTTGTCCCGCTTTCCTTTTTAAAAAGAGCACGGAAATAGCTTGCGCTCAGATGCAGGGAATCGCTGACTATGTCGAGCGACAGGTCTGGGTTTTTGTAGCCGTCCGCAATCAGCCGTTTCGCCTGCTCAATGGCGGCGGAGCAACTGTTTTTTCTGTTCTGTGATATGCTTTTCATCAATTTCGTGGCACAGCTGCAGGCAAGCGTCTTCATCTGCTCGGTGTCCCACATTTCAAATACGCTTTTCATATCCCCCTGTGCCGCGACGGCATCGGCATTGATTCCCACATTTTCAGCCTCGCGCAGCAGGCAAAGCAAAATTGTCAGAGTACAGTAACGCTGCTGGTCTGCGCCTTCCCGCCCGTTGACGACCGCCTGCAGCGCTTCTCCGACTGTTTTTTCAATTTCCTGTCGGTTGCCCATCTTGACGGCGGAAATCAGCCGTGATTCGGCATTTTTTCCAAATACCGCCGTGCTGTGCCTTTTGGGCTCAATATCCTTAATGTAGATAACCCGGTTATCCCCGACCGACCCGCGGTAGCCGAGCGCGGCAAGAGCCTCCTCATAGGATGTGTGCAGTTCGCTTAAGCGCGAACAAGCGCACCCCTTTCCAATGGTAACGGTAAATCTAAGGTGCGTTTCAATCGCCGAGCGTATCTCCTCCAGACAGGTACAGAAAGCCTCAGCCTCCGTAGCCGCATCGGCATATCCGGCTACGGCAACTACCTTTTTCCCGCTGAACACGGTGGTCCCTATATGATGCGACTCCAGAATCTCTTTGGAAATATTATAGATAGCGAAATTGATAAGGTCCTCCGATTCGCCGGAAAATTCATTATCGTCCTCAATGGCGTCGCTTATCATAACGGCAGTCTGAAAAGAAGCTGCATCCAGATATCCCAGTTCCAAAAGCTTTATCTTCTGCTTTGCTTCCCTGTCGCTTACTCCGCCCTCCAGCAAGCTGTTGAGAAATACGCCCTGAAGCATGGGCCGGTTTCGCTCATAAAATTCCTCAAGCTGACTGGTATTGGTGCTTTGCAGATATTCCTCGTCAAGCGTATTCCTGATTTCCGTCAGCGATTGGACCATCCCCTGTGCCGTCACCGGCTTCAGAATATATTTTACGACCCTCAAATCAATTGCCTTCTGGGCATAGTTAAAATCATTATATCCCGTCAAAAACACGATTTTAGTGGCGGGAAAATCCTTTTTTAGCCGCTGTGCGGCCTCGATGCCCGTCAGATACGGCATGTTGATGTCCGTAATCACCAAATCAGGCGCTTCCTTTTCGGCCAGTTCCAGAAGCTCGTGGCCGTTTGCACAGCACCCGATCAGTTCAAATCCGCAGCGGTTCCAATCCACCAGCCTTGCAATATTATTGCGCACCAGCGCCTCATCGTCGGCAAATATCAACTTATACACACGTGATCCCCCCATTGGCATTTATTATATTGACAATACCCCGAAAAAGCAAGAGACGGCATCCGCGATGCCGCCCTTGCCCCAAAAATGAATGAGGAAATTAAGTATATGAAAAAGATTGGGAGGAATAATCTGCAATTACTGATTGAGTATGGCACTGATTGCCTCATCTTTATAATTTTTGGAGGTGACCATGGTAACGCCGGTATCGACATTCTTATCCGCAATCGTCTTTCCGTTGATCAGATCCATTACAAGGTCGACACCCTTGGACCCCATCGCCGAAGGCATTTGGACCGCCGTGCCCTTGATCGTTCCGGAGGCAAGCCCCGCCTTGATATCGTCCGAATTATCAAAACCGACAACCGCAATTTTGTCTCCCATGTTTTTTTCGGTCACAGCCTGCGCCACACCGACCGCGGACTGGTCGTTTGCACCCCAGATGCCCTTGAGGTTCGGATTAGCGGAGATAAAGTCCGTCGCCTGATTGGCGGCCTTGGTCGGGTCGGAATCGCAATACTGCACTCCAACGATCTTTACGTTCGGATGGTTGTTCTTAATTTCATCCGTAAAGCCCTTTTCACGGTCAACGGCCGTCTGTGTACCGGCGGCAAAATTCACGATGGCAACCTCACCGGTATCACCGATCAGTTCACTCATCAGCTTCGCACAGCTTGCTCCGGCTTCCACATTGTTGGTTGCAAGGAAAGCGTCGTAGGCGTCTTCCGAAATACCGGAATCGATCATAACAACCGGAATCCCCGCTTCCTTTGCTTTTTTAACGGGCTCAACAAGCGCATCCTTGTCGCAGGCCGCTAAAATAATGCCGTCGTATTTGTCGCTGATGGCGGTCTCCACAATCTGCACCTGTTTATCAATATCGGCTTCCGTCGGAGGACCCAGATGAGTGACCTCCACATTGCCCAGCTTCTGTGCCTCTTTTTCCGCATTCTTCTTTACCGTCTGCCAATAAGTGGAGTCGACCATTTTGGTGATCAGCGCAATTTTATAGGTCTTCCCTTCGCTTTTTGATGCGGAACCTTCCGCAGAATTTGCACCCGGCTGGCTGGAACAGCCCGCCGCTACCGACAGCATCATCAATGCTGACAAAACAATGCCTAAAAACCTTTTCATTGTAATTTCACTCCTGCTTTCTTAATGATATTTATGATACCGCCTGTGCGGCAATCATTCATCGCCAAACCTATTAAAGATCGTTCTGTTTCTTTCTGCGCAGGGTATCGTACCAGACGCCTACAATGATAATGCCGCCGATAATAACCATCTGTACGAAAGCGTCCACCTTGACCAGATTCAGCCCGTTACGCAGAACGCCCATGACGGCCGCCCCGATGACGGTGCCGAGAATACCGCCTTCGCCGCCCATAACGGATGTGCCACCGATAACCGCCGCCGCGATTCCTTCCAACTCATAGCCCGTACCTGCGTTGGACTGTGCCGAGGCAAGCCGGGCCGCAAGCAGGATTCCCGCCAT
This sequence comes from uncultured Oscillospiraceae bacterium, assembly GCA_900546895.1. Classification (GTDB taxonomy): domain Bacteria; phylum Bacillota; class Clostridia; order Oscillospirales; family Acutalibacteraceae; genus Caproiciproducens. The sequence continues at coordinate 832 of UREO01000120.1, read as the reverse complement.
TGCGGAGGTTGCGCCGCACAGAACATAGGCCAGAAGCTTTGTTTTAAATACATTGATTCCGGAGAGCCGCGCCGCATCCTCGTTGGAACCGATGGCATAAAGTCTTCTTCCGAAACCGGTCTTTGCCAGAATAATTCCCAGAATGATCGCCAAAACGGCCATGATTACGGCTGGAAAAGGAATTTTACCAAACAGGGTGCCGCCGCCGATAAACTTAAACTGGGAAACAAGCTGCTTGTCATCCAGACTCTGAATGGAAACCGGCTTCCCGGCGCCCACAAGCTGTGTCAGGCCGCGAAACGCATAGAGCGTGCCCAGCGTGGCAATAAAAGGCGTAACGTTCAGCTTCGTAATAACCAGTCCGTTGATCATGCCGGTCAAGGCTCCCGCCAGAATACCAAGCAGGATGGATACAAACAGGCCGTACCCCAGCGTCAGAAATTTAGCGCAGATAATCCCGCCGAAGCCGACCACCGAACCAGCCGACAGATCGGTTCCGCCGGTAATCAAAACAAACGTCAGCCCAAATCCAAGAATGGCATACGGCGTGATTTGCAGGACAACGGTCAGAAGGTTATCCACAGCGACAAATTTTCCTCCGGAAAGTATTCCGAACAAGATCGCCAGTAAAATCAAAACGCCAAACGCCAGAAATTTTTGCAGCGCTTCCGCCAAGTTGCTGTTGGTCTTTTCTTTTCTTTCCTCCGACAGCTTTGCCGCCTTTGCGCTTCCCACATTGCCCGCCATATTATGCACCCTTCCTTACATTATCATTAATGCCCGCTGCCAGGCGAAGTATCTTTTCTTGGCTGGCTTCCTCACGGCTCAGCTC
>UREO01000119.1 GCA_900546895.1 uncultured Oscillospiraceae bacterium | reverse complement strand
AAAGAAAGCAGTAATATGATTGATCATTGTCCCATCCTCTACAATTTCCTTATCCATTCCAATAAAAAACAGTCGGCACCGGAGAAGGACAGGCGGCAAAGATAGCCTTCTCCGTTTTGGCACTGATAATCAAAATAATCCCCGCCGCAAAAGGCGCTCAGCAGCGCCATGATGGTTCCGCCATGCACCACGGCGGCAGCGGAGGCCGGAAGGCTGCTTTCTGTCCTTTCAAGTTCCTTTACCGCCTGACCCAATCCCCGGCGGCACCTTGCGAGAAAGTTTCGCCTGCTTTCTCCGCCGGGAAAGGGCAGTTCCCCGCCGCTGTCTATCCACGCCTGATACTCCGCGTTTCCGCTCAGCTCCCGGTAATTTTTGCCTTCAAAGCGCCCGAAATCCATTTCCCGCCATTCTTCCACCACAATCGGGTTCGTACCGCCGTAGAGAAGCTCCGCGGTCTGTAGACACCGTTTCATCGGGCTGGAAAAAACGACGCCGGCCTTCGGGTATTTTCCCGACTGCCTGTTTTGCAGCAGCTTCCCCTTTCCCGTATCGGATAAATCCTCTTCGGTTCGTCCAAGGTACCGGCCCAGCGCGTTGGACGGGGTCTCCCCGTGGCGGATCAGCGCCAGGGTTATTTGATTTTCTGTCCGATTCCGCATACAATCCGCTCCACCCTGTCCGCTTTTTCCGCCAGCCCGCAGAGGATTCTCCCCAGACGCTCCCGGTATTCCCTTTCCCCGGCGTCCGTGGGGACGATTCCGTTCCCGACCTCATCGCTGATCACAATCACTCCGGGGGTCCGCGTCAGGATTTCCCGAACCCGGTCCTCGGGGTCTTTGCCCTCCATTAAAAGGGCTTTGACCAGAATATGAAAATGGTTGATAACCGCGGCCTGCGTTTCGGTGCAGCCCGACACCGCCGCCGCGGGGTCGTATACTCTTTCGGGCGGGATGCCCGTCTTTTTCAGCACATAAGTCAGTTTTCCTTGCGCGTATCCTCCAATGTAAAGCTCCATGTCCTTCCCTCTTTTCGGTATTGATTCGCGAATTCTAAACCAGCCCCGCGATACAGCAGATCGCCGCGGCCGCCGCGTTGACCCCCTCGCAGACCGTCACAAAATAGCCGCAGGTGTCCCCGGTAATGCCCCCAAGCTCCCGAAAGCAGCGGTGACGCCAGTAAAAGAAGGTCAGCAGCGCGCCCGCCGCAACGGCGATTCCCGTCCACAGGGACAGCCACAGCATTGCCGCCAAACAGAGCAGAAGCTGAAGGTAGAGGGAAACTTTTACCGCTTTTTCATGGGCCTTGCTGGAAAACAGGTATAAAAGCCCTTCGTTTTTTGCGTTCGGAAAAGTCACTACTCCGATTCCGCTCAGCGTACGGGAAAGAAAAAATCCCGCGCCCGCCACCGCCAGAGCCCCCGGTTGATCGATTGCGGAATACGCCCCGAAATAAAGCAGGGTGTAAATAACCATCTGTATCACGGAAAACGCGCCGATGTGCGAGTCCTTGAGGATTTCCAGCTTCCTTTCGCGGCTTTGATAGGAATGGAACGCGTCCATCGTATCCATGAAGCCGTCCACATGAAACCCGCCGGATACCAGGATCGGGATCGCCGTCCCGACAGCCGCGTACAGCACCGTACCCAGCCCCAAAGAGCGGCAGATCATCCCCCACAAAACCGTGAGGACGCCGATCACGGCCCCGATCCACGGAAAAAAGCAAAGGACATATTTCATATCCCGGTCCTTCCACTCCAGCTGCGGAACCGGGATCTTGGAATAAATGGAAAAGGAAATCATCAGTGATCTTAAAACAGGCATCTTTTTTCTCCTATCCTACGGCAAATCTCCTTTGATTGGGACCGGAATCCCGACCACCACTTCCGTCACCGCGTCCGCCCGGGCGGCAATAAATGCATTGACCCTGCCGAGCGCTTCCCTATAAGCCCGCGTTGTTTCTTCATAGGGAATGCCGTCCTCAAAGACGTTGTTGGTGACGATCACCAGATGCTCCGTATGCTCCGCAAGGGAACAAAGCTCCGCGCAGAGCTGATCCGCGACCTCTTTCTCCCGCCGTATTTCCTTTGAAGCAAACATTTCATTGGCCACAAGATTCGACAGGCATTCGAGCAGCACCGTTCCTTTTCCACGGTTCATCCGGGGAACGGCCAGAGCGATACCGGTCGGCTGTTCAATGGTCAGAAACCCTTTTCCCGCCCGCAGATTACGGTGCCTGTCCACCTTTTTTCTGCCCTCGCCGTCGGAAACCTTCATGGTCGCCAGATAATACAGCGGCCCTTTTCCGGCAAGCAAAACCGCCGTTTTTTCCGCGTACGCGGATTTTCCGCTGCCGCTGCCGCCCGTAATCAGTACCATCCTTTTCGCTCCCCGCCGCCATACGGCACCGTATATTTTTCCGTTTGAATGCTATTCATACCGGACATATTGCTCCGTGCTGATATCATGAAAAGTGGTCTGGTCTTCATATACGGAAAGCGCGACGTCCAAAAGAGCAAACAGCATCACCGCGCCCGTTCCTTCCCCCAAAGCCAGTCCGGCGTCTATGACCGGATGGACCCCGAGTTCCTCAAAAATCCTTTTTGCCGCGGGCTCCCTGCTGATGTGGGACGGGATGATGTACTCCCTTACCCCGGGAACAAGGCGTTCCGCCGTCAGCGCCGCCACCGCGCTGATAACTCCGTCGACGACAACGGGAATATGATAAAGAGCGCCTCCGATAAAAACACCGACGAGCCCGGCGATGTCGTATCCCCCGACGCTTTCCAAAATCCGCAGCGCTTCGTCTTTCTGGAACCGGTATTTTTCCAGCGCCCGCCTGACCACTTCCTGTTTATGCTCCAGCCTTTCCCTGCTCAGGCCGGCACCCTTTCCCGTGACCTCTTCGGCGCGGCACTGCAGCAGTGCCGCAGCCATTGCGCTGCTGGTCGTCGTATTGCCGATTCCCATTTCGCCGGTCGCCAGAATCCGGTACCCTTTCTCGCCGCATTCCGCCGCAAACTCCATTCCCGCCGCAATCGCTCGCAGGGCCTCCGTTTCCGACATAGCCGGTTCCTTCAGAAAATCTTTCGTTCCGCAGGCAACCTTGCGCTGAATCAGCCCCGGGATTTCTTCTTCACAGTTAATTCCCATGTCTACCGGCAGCACGTCCGCCCCGACTTTTTTTGCCATCTTACAGACAGAGGTGGTTCCCAGAACCATGCTGGAAGCGACGGCGGCCGTTACCTCCTGCCCGCACTGGCTCACCTGCTCCTCTACGATGCCGTTGTCCGCGCACAGGACGACCACGGCTTTTTTGGAAAGGTCGATCTGTACGGTCCCGGAAATCGCCCCGATTTGCGCAATGATCGCCTCAAACTGGCCCAGCCCGTCCAGCGGCTTTGCGATTCCGTCCCAGATTTGCTTTACTTTCTGCCGGATTCTTTCGTCCGGCCGGTCGATTTTTAATTCAGCCAATGCTTCTTTTGTCATAGGTTCCTCCGTTTAAAATCCGGTAAATCCCGTCCGGATCGAGATGCTTTCTCAGGGTTTCCGCAAGCTTGTCGTACTGGGTTTCCTGAAAGGCTCCGTAGTCCATCGTCAGGCCGCTTTCCATGGAGAGACCTTTTCTGTGGGCAAGTGCCTTTACCATCACAGACGCGATTTCCCCTTCGTCAAAGATTCCGTGCACATAGGTTCCATAAATATCCTCGCCAAAGATTCCATCCTTCTTTTCCCCGCCGTCCAGCACGTTGGTCAGGGAACACAGCGGCAAACAGCCCGGTTCCGCGCTGCTGACGCCCATATGGATTTCATACCCCTTTATTTTCTTGCCGGACAGCCCGTAGAAAATCCCCGGTACTTGTTCAAATATCCCCTCCACACGGGTGCGAACCTTTTGAATCTCCAGCTCGGTGTCCACGGGAAGCAGTTCCATCCCGCGAACCGCACCGCCCTCTTCCACTTCGTAAGGGTCCGAAACGGTGCGGCCAAGCATTTGATATCCGCCGCAGACGCCGAAGATCACGCTTACGCCTTTCCTCTTTTTGACCGCCGCTTCCAGCCCGTTCTGGCGCATCCATTTCAAGTCGCCCATCGTATTCTTACTGCCCGGCAGAATAATCATATCCGGACGGTGCAGCTGCGCGGCGGAATCCACATAGCGGACGGAAACGCCCTCGAACTGCTCAAAAACGGAAAAATCCGTAAAATTGGAAATCCGGGGAAAGCGGATGACGGCGATGTCAATCTGTGCTTCTTCTTTTTGATCGAACCGCCCGGTCAGGCTGTCCTCATCTTCGACGGAAATGTCCATATAAGGAACGACCCCGGCGACCGGCACGCCGCTTTTTTCCTCCAGCATACGGATTCCCGGGTCGAGAATCGAAGGGTCTCCCCGGAATTTATTGATGATCAAGCCCTTTACCCTTGCTTTTTCGTGATCTTCCAGAAGCATCAGGGTGCCGAGCAGCTGGGCAAAGACGCCGCCCCGGTCAATATCCCCGACCAGCAGCACCGGGGCGTCCAGCATTTCGGCCAGCCCCATGTTAACGATATCATTTTCTTTCAGGTTAATTTCCGCCGGACTGCCCGCGCCTTCCACGATGATAATATCCGCCTGCTTTTCCAGCTCGTGAAACGCCCTTTTGATATCCGGAATCAACTTCTTTTTATAGACGAAGTATTCCTTTGCGCTCATATTGCCGAGGACCTCCCCGTTGACGATCACCTGGGAGCCGGTGTCGTTGGTGGGTTTTAACAGAATGGGGTTCATCAGAACGGACGGTTTGATTCCCGCCGCTTCCGCCTGCATGACCTGCGCCCTGCCCATTTCCAGCCCTTCCTCCGTAATATAGGAGTTCAGCGCCATATTCTGGGATTTAAAGGGGGCGACACGGTACCCGTCCTGCTTCAGAATTCTGCACAGGCCGGCTGTAAGCAGACTTTTCCCCGCGTTCGACATGGTTCCCTGAATCATCAATACTTTCGCCAAAATAAAAATACCTCCATTGCCACAAAGGCATGGAGGTATTAAAAGGCAGGGTCAAACCCGCCTTATCCATTCCAGACCAGTTACTCGTGGCTGTAGTGCTCTGTTTAAGGCAGGTCTCCTGACTGAAAGATCATCGTTTACGGCCGCCTTCCCAATTTCCTAATCAGTGGCTTTTTACCGCAGCTCCCTTATCACAGTGACGAGTTCGTACAGGATTTTCACCTGTTTCCCTTTTCATCAGAACAAGCCTTTCGCCTTTCTGACACCTTAAACCTATTTCATTTTTATAGACTTTATTATAATATAATTGCGATCATTTTACCAGTGCTTTTTAAGAATTCCCATTGCACAGGCCGACCGCTTCTTTCATAGCCCGCACATAATCCGCGACAAAGGGGAGGGCTTCCCTGCCGTGCTGCCCGATCAGCTTCACAATGGCGGAGCCGACGATAACGCCGTCGGCTGTTTTCGCCATCTGCGCCGCCTGCTCCGGCGTTGAGATTCCGAAGCCGACCGCCGCCGGGACGCTGTCGGACTCGTGGACCAGCCTTACCATGGAACCCACATCCGAGGTGATTTCACTTCTCATGCCCGTAACCCCGAGAGAGGACACGCAGTAAACAAATCCGGAAGCTTCTTTTGCAATCTTTTTGATGCGGTCGTTCGAGGTCGGGGCAACAAGGGAAATAAAATCAAGGCCGTACTTTTGGCACACCGGGGCAAATTCCTCTTTTTCCTCAAAGGGCACGTCCGGAAGGATCACCCCATCCATACCGATTTCGGCGGCGGTTTTCAAAAAGCGCTCGGTTCCGTAGGAAAACACCACGTTGGCATAGGTCATGAAAACCATAGGGGCACCGACGGTCCGCCTGACCCTGCGCACCATATCGAAGATTTTGTCCGTCGTTGCGCCCGCGGTCAGCGCGCGCAGGTTGGCCTCCTGAATCACAGGGCCTTCCGCCGTAGGGTCGGAGAAGGGTATCCCTAGCTCGATGAGGTCCGCGCCGGCATCGGCGATTCCTTTGATAAGCTGTTCGGTGGTTTCCAGATCGGGGTCTCCGCAGGTCAGAAAGGCAATGAAGGCCTTCCCCCGTTCAAATGCTTTTTTGATACGGCTCATTCAAAAATCTCCTCCCCTCTGTACCGCGCGATGGCCGCGCAGTCCTTGTCGCCCCGCCCCGAAAGGTTGATCACGACGATTTTGTCCCGGCCCATTTGGGGCGCCAGCTTTCTGGCGTAAGCCACGGCATGAGCGCTTTCAATGGCGGGGATGATGCCCTCCGTACGGGAAAGGTACTCAAAGGCGTCCACGGCCTCGTCGTCGGTGACGGCCACATACTCCGCCCGCCCGATATCGTGAAGCCAGGCGTGTTCCGGACCGACGCCCGGGTAGTCGAGCCCGGCGGAAATGGAATAGACCGGCGCGATCTGGCCGTATTCGTCCTGACAGAAATAGGATTTCATCCCGTGAAAAATTCCCGGCTTCCCGGTCGTCATGGTCGCCGCCGTTTCAAAGGTATCGACGCCCCTTCCGGCCGCCTCGCATCCGATCAGGCGCACCGACGGGTCATCAATAAAGTGATAGAAAGCGCCGATGGCGTTGGAGCCGCCGCCCACGCAGGCAAGCACCGCGTCGGGCAGGCGGCCCTCCTTTTCCATAAGCTGTTCCTTGATCTCCCTGGAGATCACCGCCTGAAAATCCCTCACGATGGTGGGAAACGGGTGCGGCCCCATCACCGACCCGAGGACATAATGCGTGTCGGCAATCCGGCTGGTCCACTCGCGCATGGTTTCGGACACCGCGTCCTTCAGGGTACCCGTGCCGGAAGTGACCGGATGGACCCGCGCCCCCAACAGCCGCATCTTGTAGACGTTCAGCGCCTGTCTTTCGGTGTCCTCCTTCCCCATAAAAATTTCGCATTCCATATCCATCAGCGCCGCAACCGTCGCGGTCGCCACACCGTGCTGACCGGCCCCGGTTTCGGCGATCACGCGCGTCTTTCCCATTTTCTTAGCCAGAAGGATCTGACCGAGCACGTTGTTGATTTTGTGCGCGCCGGTGTGATTCAGGTCCTCCCGCTTCAGATAAACCCTGGCCCCGCCCAAATCCTTCGTCATTTTTTCCGCGAAATAAAGGCGCGACGGTCTTCCGGCGTAATTGTTCAGAAGGGCGGTAAGCTCCTCCTGAAACTGCGGGTCGCATTTGTAATGCCGATAGGCCTCTTCCAATTCCATTACGGCGTTCATCAGCGTCTCCGGTATGTACTGGCCGCCATGAATGCCAAACCTGCCTTTTGACATAGGTTCCTCCTTAAAAGAAGGGTTCAGCCCTTCTGTTTTCAGTATTCTTCTATCGATCTTATCGCTTCCACCGCCGCAGCGATCTTATCGCGGTCTTTCAGACCATCCTTTTCCACGCCCGAGCTCAGGTCGACCGCATAAGGGTGAAACCGCAGCACCGCTTCAGGGATATTTTGGGGCGTCAGGCCCCCCGCCAGGATAAACGGGCGGGAAAAGCTTTTGATCAGCGACCAGTCGAAGCATTCTCCGGTCCCGTAGCCGTTGTCCAAAAGCACCCTATCGGCACAGCTGCGTTCAGCGGCCAGAAGGTCCTTTTCCGAGCGAATTTTGAACGCTTTCCAAATTTCAGCGTGCGGAAGCGTCTGCCTGAGCCTTTTGATAAAAAGGTCGTCCTCGCCTCCGTGGAGCTGGACAATTCCGATGGTTTTGTCACGGTAAAGCGCCGCGATCCACTCCAGAGAAGCGTCCACAAACACCCCGGCGGTCCTGATTTCCGGGCGGATCGACTCTCTCAGCTTCTGTGCCTCTTTAAACGTTACGTACCGGCGGCTTTTTTCATAAAACACAAAGCCCGCGAAGTCCGGCCGGGCGCTGTTGACAAATTCGGCGTCGCAGGGCCTGAAAAGGCCGCAGATCTTGATCTTCGTCTCACTCATCCCGCAGCCCTCCGAAAGGCCGAGAGAAGGGCCTTCTTATCCTCCGCCCGCATCAGGGCTTCGCCGACCAGAACGGCGTCCGCCCCGATTTTTTTAAGGGCTGCCACATCACCGGGCGAGCTTACGCCCGATTCCGCGATAAACAGGGCGGAGGAAGGGATTTGATTTTTCAGCTTCGCAGAGTTTGAAAAATCCACGGTAAAGTCCTTCAGATTTCGGTTGTTGATCCCGATCAGGCGGGCCCCCGCCGACACCGCGGACTTCACTTCCTCTTTGTCGTGGGCTTCCACCAAAGCCGATATTCCCATTCCGTCACAAACAGCAAGATACCGCACCAGCGTTCGGGTATCGAGCAGGGAGCAAATCAAAAGCACCGCGTCGGCTCCCATGCATTTCGCCTCATAGAGCTGATATTCGTCCACGGTAAAGTCCTTTCGGAGCATTGGAAGGGAAATGCCGCCGCGAATCTCACGGAATATCGGATCGGAACCTAAAAACCACTTCGGTTCGGTAAGGCAAGAAACGCAGTCCGCGCCCGCCTTTTCGTATTCCTGCGCGATTTCAAGATAAGGAAAATCCCGG
>UREO01000118.1 GCA_900546895.1 uncultured Oscillospiraceae bacterium | reverse complement strand
GGTCTTCTTCATAAATCATGTTGTAGAAGGAACGGTCATAGGCTCCGAGAAACTGGTCCAGAGTATATCCCAGCATTTTCAGAAGCCCGTTGCTCACAAACTGGAACTCCGCCTTTTCGTCGGCGCTGAAGCGGAACGCGCCGCCCGGCAGGTTGGCGATGAAGGTTTCCAGCTCCACCTTGGTGCTTTTCAGCTCGTCGTTTTTCCTGCGGAGCCGCTCCCTGTTCTTTCTTTCCGACAGAATAACATAAGCCGAAAACAGAATCAGCCCAATGGTAAGCTTGATGACCAATGAGACGGTATCAATCAGAATTTTGTTGGATTTCGTTGTAACGGCATTGATGGAAACCGTACCGATCACATACCAGTCCTCGAAGCCGACCGGCGTATAGGAAACATAATACTCCCCCATATTGGAGTAATAGTGGGCGCTCCCCTGCCGTCCGTTTTCCATAGCCGACTTGATCTGGCCGAGAGAGGACGGATCCTCCAGCGCCAGATGCGTGTCTGTAAAAATATTCTCCTCCGTCTGCCGGGAATCCGGCGAGGCGATCACCGTTCCGTCCCCCCGGGCAAGCCAGCATTCTCCCTTTTCCCCGGAGTTCTCCGCGTTCAGCAGGCTGCTGAACGATTTTGCAGGAATAATGGAGTTGATGGTACCGGTAACTTCTTCTCCGTGCCGGACGGGCACGGCCACGACAATGCTGCGGACACCGTCCGTTCTGGACTGCGGCACTGCCGAAACGGTCGTTTTGCCGTTCAGTGCCTGCTGAAAATAGGGGCGGTCGCCGATTTGGATGGTTTGTCCCCCGACAAGGCAGCACGTTCCGTCCGGCAGCCCCACCCCGACCACAGCCGACCGGCCCGCTTTTTTCAAATCAATCAGCAGGTTCTTCACAGAGGTCTTGTCCAGCGCGGCATTTTCCGCGCCGATCACCTTGGCGGCCAGTTCCATGGAGGAAACCGTGTTATTCAGTTCAATGTTGATCATTTTGGCATTATGTTGAGCATCGGACAGCAAATTTTCCTGCACTTCTTCTTCAAAAGTCCGGTTTAGCAAAAAAGAATACCTGCTGAAAGACAGAATCATAAACCCAACAAAAATAGCGACTATCAAAATTGCTGTTATGGGCGTATTGATTCTTCTTTTCACTGAAATACCCCTCCAAGACGACGAAATTCCCGCCAGTCCCCAGCAGGATCACTAAAAATAATTCCATACTTATACTTATAATATCATAAAATAGATGTAAAAGAAACCATTTATTTCCAATTTTTATGAAAAAACGCGGCATGTCGGTTCTTTTGGAGAAACATCCTGCACATACGGTTTAACCGATATTTTTCGTCACGGCACTGAGACCTTCCCGGCGGGCCATTTCCGGAATATTCCTGTGGCAGGTAAACAGGACGATTTGGGCACCCCCGCTGTCCCCGGCATAATCGGCAAGAAATTTCAGGCCTTCTTTTGTCCGTTCGTCGTCGTACTGCAGAAAAACGTCGTCCAGCAACAGCGGAAGTTTCGGACCCTCTTCCGAAAGCAGCTCCGCAACCGCCAGCCTGAGCGCGAAATACGCCTGATCGATCGTGCCGCTGCTCAGATATTGCCATTCGTGTGAAACCGCATTTTTCGCGTCCTGCACGTTGATATCGAAATTCTTGGAAACGATCACATTCTCATATTTCCCGCCCGTAATACTGCTGAAGATCCGGGCGGTTTTTTCGTTCAGAAGGGGACCGAAGCTCCGGCGGATTTCATTGAAGGCCTCCGCGAGCGTTTCCTTTGCGAAGCTGAGGGACTGATACTCCGATTCCTTTTCCGCAATTTCCTTTTGCAGTTCCTCCGTTTCTTCTTCCAACTCGCTGACATTCTTTTTCCCAGCAAACCGGTTTTTAATATCCGAACCCGTCTGAATCAGTTCTTCCCTTGTCTGCTGAAGCTGCTCAAAACATTCGGCGCCGAGTCGCCTGAGATGTTCCGCGTCCGAATCGTCCAAAGGCTCCGGCATCTGCCCCGCGCAGGCATCGAGAATCTCTTTCCGTACTTCCCCGGCCTCCCGCTCAAGCTGTTCGGCGGGCTTCCCCTGTCCCTGTTCCTTCAGGGAATCCGACTGGCTTTCGATTTTCTGACGCATAGAACGAAGCTCCTCCATGCTGTTTTTCAGTTTCTGCACAGCGCTCACTGCTTCCTCAAAAGAGGCGACTGGCCGGTACGCACTCACAAAGGAAAGGAAGGCTCCGGTTTGCTCCCGCAGGCGTTCCCGCGCCTGAGTCTGGGCCTCTTTTGCCCGGTCCAAATTTTCCTGTCTCATGACCGCCCGCGCCTGAAAGCTCCGGAATCGCATCAGCTTGTCCTGAAGCTCCTCCATGGTCCGGCACCCCAGCGACTGAAGCCGAGACTGTATCCCGTCCGCAAGCGCCGCTTCCCGGGCCATTTTCGCGTTCAGCTCCTCCCGCAGAGCGGGAAGGTCGGTCCGCTGTTCCGGGACGTCCGCTGGGAGCTCCGCGCGCCTTTTCCGCACATCCTTTGAAAGGGCGTCAAGCTTTTCCTCGACAAACCCGAGTTTCAGCTCCAGCTCACGATTCCTGTGTTCCGCTGCGGACATCTGCTCCTCCGCCATACGGCAGAGTTCTTCCGCCTGTGCGACCGATTTCCGTACCTGTTCCTCTCTGGCCGACACCGCCTGCCATTCGCCCGCGGCTTCCTCTTCCGCCCGCTTTGCCGCTTCCGTTTCACGTTCCGCGGAAAGGCGCACGCTTTCCAGATTTGCTTTTGCCGCCGCGGCTTCGGCTTCGTCCACGACCGTCGTGGCCACCGCTCTGGTTCTGACTTTCCCAACGGAGAGAACCGCCGTCACTCCGGCAAGGGCCAAACCGGCAAAGCAGACGGGCGACAGGGCGACCCCCAGCGCAACCGATGCCGCGGCGATCAGAATCGCCCCGATCAGCAGCCCTTTTCTGATTTCGCGCCCGGCATTTTCGTTGACCATTACCTGCCGGGGAGTGCCGGCCTGTTTCAGCCGCTCCTGCGCCGTTTCTATCTTTTGCGCGGAAAGGGCCTGCACGGACTTCAGCTGCTGCCCGGCGGCCTGATACGCCGTATTTGCGCTTGCCCTGCGCTGTCCGGCGAGCGCAAACTCTTTCCTTTTCCGGTCAAGATCCTCCCGGAAGGTTTGGCAGGACCGCCGCGCTTCCTCCAATTCCAGAGAAGCCTCTTTGCAGGCGTTTTCCTGCTCCCGCTTCTGCTGTATCTGCGTTTGCAGCGCCTTTTCCGCTTCCGCCAGAGCCGACTGTTTTTTCTCCGTTTCGGCAGCAACGCGAATGGTTTCCCGAAGAGCAAGAATATCCTGGCTTACCTGCGCATGCTCCTGGTCCCGTTTCTTTACTTCCTCCGACACTTCCGGTAGAATTTCCTCAACCGGCTCGCAGGAGGACGGGTCCTCCTGCTCCAGAGTACGGACATTTCTGTTTCTCTCCTCCAGCAATTGCTGAAGAGACCGGATCTGAGTAATCCTTTCTTCTGCATTTTGAACGAATTCCTCGTCAAAGACAGTGCCGCCCGAAGTAAGGAGCCCGGCTTTCTCCTTATATTCTTTGATCTGCGTGTTGAGCTCCTTCTGCTTCTGAACGATTTTGTCCAGATTCTGCAGTTGGACAAGCCTCTCCTGCAAAGCGGACCGAGCTATGGAATGCTGATATTCCCTTTCCAAAGCTTCTTTCTTTTCGTTCAGTTCCGCATACCGGCGCTCCATCCGCTTTTTTTCTTCCTCGTTCGCCAGAGCCTCCGCCCGCTCCCGCGCAAGCCGTTCCTGCCGCCGATAGCTCTTATCCAGCACGCCGATCCTGCCGCTTTTGGATTTCAGCTCGTCCATAGCGGCCTGCAAACGGGTTTCCACCCGTTTCTGCGACACGCTTTCATCCCCGGTGGAAACCAGGTTCAGAAGCTTCTGGGTGATTTCATCGTCTCTGTCCGCACCGGCCATGCTCCCGGCCTGCCCGATAAAGACACTTTTCTCAAACGCCGCAGCCCCGATTCCGAAAAAGCGCTGGCCAAGATCGGTATTGCTGGCGATCTTTTCTTTTTCCCCGGTCGCCGTATTCCACAGGTTGATTTTATCCGTCGCGTTAGAAGCGCCGAACAGCCTTTCCAGCCGATAGACGGTTCCGCTATCCATAAATTCAAGGAATCCCGACATTTTGGCGCCATCCCACGGCTGATACTTTTTTCGGATATTTTTGGAAAGGTCCCCGCTTCTGCCCTCGGAACCGTAAAACATCATTTTGATAAACGCCATGATGGTGCTTTTTCCGTCCTCGTTATTTCCATAGAGGATTTGGAAGCCGTCCGCCAGATCGAGCGTATACTCTCTCAGCTTGCCGAAGTGTCCAATGTAAATCCTGTTAATTTTCATTCAGCTTTACCTCGCTGTCAAACGCTTTTAAACCGATATCGAGCGCGCGCCGGAGTTGTTCCTTCTGTGCTTCGCCCGCCGCGGCGCCGATTTTTTCCAACATGCGCCTGACAAAAATCCCCTTTAAGGAGGTTTCCTTGGACAGCGCGTTCAGATCAGCCTGAAGACACGTTTCGTCCCTGAGCTTCACAAAATACAGCTCGTTTTCCAGCCTAGCCGCAATCGCGGCGCAGTCCGGCGAAAAGGAAGCGTCCAGCGCGCCCTCCAGAATGATTTTATAGAGATTGTCCGCATACGTCTCCCCAAACTGCTGCTGCAGCGTGTGAAGGACGACGGCAGCCGCCTCGTTGTTGGCCGACACCCCGCCGATATCGACGCGGACCTCTAGATTTTTTCTTCGGCATACCGGGCGGAAAACGAGGTCAAGCCTGTCCCTGCTTACGGTACCGATATAAACGCCCTTGTCCCCCAGCTCGTCAAAGCCTCTGCCCTCCGGACAGCCGCAGTAGGCGTAAGCGGTCTTTCCGCTGTGCAGGATTTCGGTACGCATATGAATATGACCGAGTGCAAGGTAATCCATGCCGCTGAAACGAATTCGGGACGGGGTGATCGGGTTGTAATTGCTCGACTGATTCTCGGCGACCAGGTCCCCGTGCAGGACGCAGATATTCAGCAGGTCGTCCCGAGGCGCGCCGATTTCTCCCAGTAAGGGTTCCGTGACATAGGTTCCCGTAAATCCCGCGCCCCATACGCGCACGCCCTTTCCGGGCAGCTCAAAACAGTCGAAGCCGGACTGAAAAATATGTACGTTTGCCGGCCAGTCCAAATCGGCGTACGGGGAATCCAGAGAAACATAGTCGTGGTTCCCCGGTGCAACGGCAACCGCCGTTTCCGGAATTCCGGACAGCGCTTTTTTTACGGAACGGACCGTCGCGGTATCCGTACCGGAGCTTTCAAAAAAATCCCCGGCGATCAGAAGCAGCTCCACGCCTTCTTCTTTGCAGAGGGACACGATCCTGTCAAACGTCATCAGCATTTCTTCCCTGCGCTGGCCCGCTTTGTTCCCCAGCGATGAAAGCTCCGCGCCGAGGTGCAGGTCGGCGCAATGCAATATTTTAATTTTATTCATTCGTTATACTCCCCCGGACAAAATCCCTTATTATTGTTTCTATTATATCAAAATCAGCAGGGGAAAGCAATTGCCGGGCGGTATTGCCGGCGGAGCAGAAAGCCCCCGAAACAGACGAAAAAGGCCGCCCGGGAAAATCCCGGGCGGCCTTTGGCCTTGCTGTTAACGGATTTCTATTCTGCGGCTTTCGGGCACTACGGTTTCCAACTTCGGCATGCTCAGCTCCAGAATTCCGTCCTTGTACTCCGCGGAGATCTCATCGGCTTTGACATCAGAGATATCAAAGCTGCGGGAGAACGAGCCGTACTTGCGCTCCCTGCGAATGTAATTGTCCTTTGTCTCCTCGGTTTCGTCCTTGTGTTCCGCGCTGACGGTCAGCCTGTCACCCTCGATATCAATCTTGATATCTTCCTTTTTAAAGCCCGGCAGCTCCGCCTTCAGCAAATACTTGTCGCCATTATCGATCACATCCGTGCGAAAAGCGGAAAAGCTTTGCGACAGATCGCCGAAGAAGTTTTTCTCCATGTTATCAAAATAGTTGAACAAGTTGTTTTCCCTGCGTCCAAACGGCATTAAATCAAACATCATCAAAACCTCCATATTCATTTATTTGATTTCTTCGGAAGCATTGCTTCCTTTTACAATTCTTACTATATCCGATGATTATGAAAAATAATCATATAAAATATGACCAAATTATTAATTTTAGCACTCTCGTGTTTAGAGTGCTAAAATTAATCAAAATCTTGCATTAGGCCGGGGAAAATCAGGTTTTAGACAAAAAGGCAAACCGACCCTTCAGCGATGCGAAATCGCCGAAGGGCCGGTCCTGACGGAAGAAGGATCAATTGGGGAACACGACTACCAAAAACATTTTAAACTGCTGGGAAGCATAGACCGCGTGGGGCGTTTTCGCGGGCATAACGATGGTCTGTCCGGCTTTGAGAAGATGCTTTTCGGAACCGATGGTAATTTCACCCTCTCCATCCAGCGCAATGACCATCGCGTCGCCGTTCGACTCGTGGGAGCTGATCTCCTCCCCCTGGTCAAAAGCGAAAAGCGTCAGGCTGACCGCCGGGTTCTGCGCCAGCGTCTTGCTGACGACCTGACCCGGCTGATAGGTTACCAGCTCCGCCAGAGTCAGCGCGGTTGAAAAATCGATATTCTTAAGATAATTCTTTTGCATACGGAACCTCCTATTTCAACATGGCAGCCAGATCCTGTTCGGGAGTGGTGATCGGCATGATGTTGAACTTCTCTACCAGTATTTTAAAAACGTTCGGGGATACAAACGCGGGAAGCGTCGGGCCCAGGCGGATATTGGTAATCCCGAGCGACAGCAGGGTCAGTAGGATGCAGACCGCTTTCTGCTCATACCAGGAAAGCACGATGGACAGCGGCAGGTCGTTGACGCCGCAGCCGAAAGCCTCGGAAAGAGCGACCGCAACCTTGATCGCGGAGTAGGCGTCGTTGCACTGGCCCATATCCATAATGTGCGGCAGGGCGCCGAGCGTCCCCATGTCGAGGTCGTTGAAGCGGTACTTCCCGCACGCGCAGGTGAGAACGACGGAGTCCGGCGGGGTAAGCTCAACCAGCTTGGTGAAATAGTTTCTGCCGGGCTTTGCGCCGTCGCAGCCCCCAATGAGGAAAATGTGGCGCAGAGCGCCGGATTTCACCGCCTCAATCACCTGATCGGCAACCGACAGCACGGTGTTGTGGCCAAAGCCGGTCATCAGCTTTTCGCCGCCGTTGATACCGGGCACATGCACGTCCTGCTCGTATCCGCCGAGCTCCAGCGCTTTTTCGATCACAATGCTGAAATCCTTTTTACCGTTCACCTCGCCGATGTGGGGCATTTCGGGATAGCCGACCACCGCGGTCGTATAAACCCTGTCGGCATAGGACGGCATGGGGCGCATCAGGCAGTTTGTCGTAAACAGGAACGGTGCCGGAACATTGAGGAATTCCTTCTGCTGATTCTGCCACGCGGTACCGAAATTGCCTTTCAGATGCGGATACTTTTTCAGTTCGGGATAGCCGTGCGCGGGCAGCATTTCGCCGTGCGTATAGATGTTGATGCCCTTGTCCTTTGTCTGTTCCAAAAGCTGTTTCAAATCGTAAAGGTCATGGCCGGAAACAACAATGAACGGTCCTTTTTCAATGGTATTGCTTACTTCGGTCGGCACGGGATTGCCAAACGACTCCGTATTGGCCTGATCCAGCAGGGCCATGCACTTCAGGTTGACCTGGCCGAACTCCATCACAAGCTCCAGCAGGCGGGACGGGTCCTGCTCGCAATCGATCGCCGTCAGCCCCTTGTAGAACCAGCTGGTCACCTCGTCGTCGGTATAACCCAGCACATAGGCGTGATACGCGTACGCCGCCATTCCTCTCATGCCGAGCAGGAGCAGGGATTTCAGCGAACGGATATCCTCGTCGCTGTTCCAAAGCTGTTCCAGATCAAGGTCATCGGTGCCGCCGCATTTTGAACTGCAGGCAGCGCAGCCGGGTGTCAGCGAATCCTTTTCCTTCCTGATCTCTGCGGTAAGCGCCTCAATTGCCTCATTGTCGAAATTCACGTTGGTAATGCACATAAACAGGCCGCTCAAAATCAGCTCGTCCGATTTTGGGGTCCTTCCGGAATTCCCCGCCGCTTTGGCCAGGCCGACCAGCGCGCCGGTCAGTTCATCCTGAAAATCAGCGGTCGCGCTGCTTTTGCCGCAGACCCCCATTTTGGTGCATCCGGTTCCTCCGGCGGTTTGTTCACACTGAAAACAAAACATTTTCTTTTTCCTCCTTCAATTAATCTTCTAATATTTCACCGTCGGTGGCGACGGTAATGACACGCCACGGGATCATTTTCCCGGAATTCTGCAGAGCGGTCTTTACATAGTTGACCATTCCGCCGCAGCAGGGCACTTCCATACGCACAACGGTGACGCTTTGAATGTCGTTCAGGTTCAAAATATCCGTCAGCTTTTCACTGTAATCAAC
>UREO01000117.1 GCA_900546895.1 uncultured Oscillospiraceae bacterium | reverse complement strand
TTCCAGCAGGCTTTCGTCGTGAACAACGATCTGAACCACGCCGTAGTGGTCGCGCAGATCCAGAAATTTTACGCCGCCGTGGTCGCGGATGTTTTCCACCCAGCCGGCCACGCGCACTTCGCTGCCAATGTCCTTTTCGCTGACTTCCCCGCACAGATGGGTGCGGTACTGGTTCACACAAATCATAATTCCGTTAATCCCCTTTAAGCACTTTCTTAATTTAAAGCATAATTATACCATAAAATGCATTTCTCGGCAACGGGAACTCCGCCGTTTTTCCGCTGATTTGCACTTTATCACTTTACTATATCATATTTTGCAGGGAAATGCGATACAAAATTCATTCCGCCGTTACAAGATTCAGGAGCACGTCCGCCATGCTGTCCATGGACTGGACCGGGATATATTCGAACCGACCGTGAAAATTGTGGCCGCCGGTGGAAAGGTTGGGGCAGGGAAGACCCATATACGAAAGCCTTGCGCCGTCCGTGCCGCCGCGGATAGCTACGATCTCCGGCTCCACGCCCGCGTCCTTCATGGCTTTCTTTGCCTTTTCAATGATAAACATATGCGGCTCTATTTTTTCCTTCATATTATAATAGGAATCCTGAAGGGTGAGCTCAATGGTATTGTTCCCGTATTTTTCGTTGAGATAGCGGGCGGCTTTTTCAAAACGGGCTTTTTTCTCCGTAAATCGGTTCTTGTTGTGGTCGCGGATAATATAGCGCAGAACGGTTTTTTCCTCGTCGCCCTCCATGCGGCTCAGGTGGTGGAAACCCTCGTAGCCCTCGGTACAGGAGGGAATTTCGTTCGGGGGAAGCATGGAGTTGAATTCAATGCCTATCAAAAGCGCGTTCTTCATCTTGTTTTTCGCGTCTCCCGGATGAATGTTCACCCCGTTTACCGTGACTGTCGCGGCCGCCGCGTTGAAATTTTCGTACTCAATTTCCCCCAGCTTTCCGCCGTCCACCGTATAGGCATAATCCGCTCCGAAATGTGCGACATCGAACCGGTCGGCTCCGCGCCCGATTTCCTCGTCCGGAGTGAAGCCGACCGCGATTTTTCCGTGCTTGACCCCGCCACCGCTTAGTTTTTCCAGAAGGGTCATGATCTCCGCCACACCGGCTTTGTCATCGGCGCCCAGCAGGGTGGTGCCGTCGGTGACAATCAGATCCTTACCCTTGTAATCGCGCAGGCTTTCAAATTTCGCGGGACTCATTACGATCTGTTTTTCCTGATTGAGGACGATGTCCCCGCCGTCGTAATTTTCCACGATTTTCGGCTTAATTCCGGCGCCGCTCGCGGACGGGCTGGTGTCCATGTGGGAAATCAGCCCGATCACCGGCCGCTTTTCCTCACAGTTTGCGGGAAGCGTGCCATAGACGTAGCCGTTTTCGTCCATGTGGGCGTCAAAAAGGCCAAGCCCCTTCATTTCCTCCACCAGAAACTTTGCCAGCGCCTTCTGTTTTTCGGTGCTGGGGCAGACGTTTTCCGGGGCGTTTTCGTCGGAGGTGGTGTCAAAGCCGACGTATTTCAGAAATCTTTCATATGCTTGCATGTTATGCTTCTCCTTTATCCGATGGAAATCCATTATTTGTTAATGTACCCTATTTTACTACGATAACCCGGAAAAAACAATCAGATACCGACGGACCACGCGCTTTTCAGGCAGTCCACCGCCGCGCCGATTTCCCCGAGGGGAATCCCGGCAAAGCCGAGCCTGATTCTGGAGGTCCCCTCCTGCGGCGGCATGGTCCGAACGCCCTTCTTTGCCGCCAGGGCACAGAGCTCCTGTGACATCAGCCCGGTTTTCACGTCCAGGATCAGGTACAGAAACGTCTCCTCCAGCAAAATATCGACGCTGTCGCCGAAAGCGCTTTTTAGGGCTTTGATCAGCACGGTGCTCTTGGCGGCGTACAGCTTTCTCAGCCGGCGCAGATGGCGCTCCAGCTGTCCGCTTTTCACGTACCCGCTCAGAGCCAGCTGTTCGATTTTAGAGGCGGTCTGGTTGTAGCGGCTGGCCCGCGCGCGGTAGCGTTCCAAAAGGTTTTCCGGCAGCACCATATAGCCGATACGCACCGAAGGAAGCAAAAGCTTGGAGAAGGAGCCGATGTAAACGATGCTTTCTCCGCCCGCCATGCTCTGCATGGCCGGAATCGGACGCGCGTTGTAGCGCAGCTCGCCGTTGTAGTCGTCCTCAATGATGATCGCGCCGGTTTCCCGCGCCCAGCTCAGCAGCTCGGACCGCCTGCCCATGGGCAGGCTTGTTCCCGTGCGGACCCGGTTGGAAGGACTGACAAACAGCAGCCTTGCGCCGCTTTTTTCCAGCGCATCCATCCGGATGCCATTTTCGTCCGCCGGCAGCTGCAGGACGGACAGTCCGCAGTCGGAGAAAATCTGCTCGGCCTGCAGAAATCCCGGCTCCTCCATGGCAACGCGCGTATCATCCCTGTTTAATAATCCGCATAATATGGTCAACAGCGGCTGCGTGCCCGCGCCGATGACGATCTGCTCCGGGGAAGCGACCACCCCCCGGACGCTGTAGCTGTAGGCGGAGAGCGCCTCGCGAAGAGCGCGTTCCCCCTGATGCTCGCCGTATCCGGCGATGACCTCCTGACGGTTCAGCACATCGCGGATATGACGCCGCCAGGCCTTGATGTCGATATTGTCGCTGTCTACACAGTCGCTGCCGAAATTGTAGCGGATGGGAGGGGCGCTCGGCAGAGGGGTTCCGACGCGGCGGGGCTTCTGGCGCCCGTCGTCGTGCGCTACGGTTAGGACAAAATAGCCGCGCTGCGGGCGGGATCGGATATAGCCTTCCACGCAAAGCTGTTGATACGCGTTTTCCACGGTTGTGCAGCTCAGCTTTAAATCCTCTGCCAGCTTGCGGATGGAAGGAAGACGCTCTCCCTTCGCGAGATGTCCGGCCTCAATGGCGGCTTTCATGGTGAGATAAAGCTGCTGATAAAGCGGGGTACCCGAATCGGTGTCCAAAATCAGATAATCGTAGGTCATGGGCTTCCTCCAAAAACTGTACTGGTTATTTTTTTATTAACTGTATATTTCAACACGAACAGTTATACGCTATTATTATAGCACAGCTTTAAAGCAAATCAATCATTGGAGTGTTTAGATGATGAAAACGAACCGGTCTTCTGCGACGGGAACCTATGTCATGACGGCGCTTTTTGCCGCGATGATCTTTGTGGTTACGGCCTATGTGCTTCATATTCCTACGCCCGCGACGGGCGGATATATCCATCTGGGGGATTCCATCCTTTATCTTGCGGCCAGTATTCTGCCCGCGCCGTTTGCCATCGCCGCCGGGGGGATCGGCGAAGCAATGTCCGACGCGCTGACGGGGAGCGTAGCGTACGCGCTGCCGACCTTCCTGATTAAATCGGCTATGGTTCTCTGCTTTTCCGCGGCGGGCAAAACGATCCTTCATAAGCGCAATGCCGCGGCGGCAGTTGCCGCCGGAGTGATCTGCATCGCCGGGTACTATCTGACGGAGGTCATTTTTCTGCACAGCTTTGTTACTCCGCTGGCGGAGATACCGGCCAATCTGGTGCAGGCAAGCGCCAGTGCGGCGGCTTATTTCCTGCTGGGCAACGCGCTGGACCGGCTGAATATCAAAAACCGTATCGGCGTCCTTAATTAAGAATCATTTATAGTTTGGGGGTATCATCATGAAATTCAATACAAATCAGCAAAAGACGACGGTCAATGTCGCGCTGACCGGCCTGATGGGCGCGCTTGTACTGGTGGGAACATACTTGAATATTCCGATTCCCGTGCTTGGCGACAAAACCATGATCGGTCTCGGCAACGTGTTCTGCATTTTGTCCGGCCTGCTTTTGGGGCCGGTTTACGGCGGTGCGGCGGCGGGAATCGGTTCGTTTATCTTTGACCTGATCGGGGGCTGGGCCTCCAGCGCGCCTTTTACGCTGGTTTTTAAGTTTATGATGGCGTTTGTCTGCGGCACTATCGCCCGGGGCGGGAACAAATCCGCGAAAAAGCTTTCCCGCCTGATTCTTGCGGCGGTCGCGGGTTCCTTAAGCTACTGCGCCCTGTACCTCGGTTATTCCTATGTGAAGGAGCTGCTCATCGGCTCCGCGGTGCAGGTCGTCAATATTAAAATCGCGACCAAAGCCGCCGCAACCCTCACGAACGCGGTGATTGCGGACGTGGTGGCCGTACCGCTGTTCCTTACCATTCGGAAAGCGCTCGACAGAAACCATGTTGGGGGAAAACTTCAGGAATAACCACTGCAATATTGTTAATTTTTAGCGATCATGCTATAATATACTTCTTGTTAAAAAGTACAGCGGCAGATATTGGAGTATAGGATAGATGAAAGAAAAAAAAGACCGTAAAATCAGAAGTTCCATCGTGCGCGACTCTCTCGATACCTTCGGTACCAATGTTTTCGGCTCGCTTTTGGGACTGATTGCCAGCCTGCTGGTACTCAACCGGGTTCAGCCGGCGGTCAAGGGCCTTTACAATACCGTGCAGCTTTGGGGCGGGGGCTTTTCCTCCCTGCTCGGCCTGAGCGTGAACGCCGCCATTATTTATTTTGTGTCCCGATATAAGATTCAAAACACCAAACGAGCCGTCCGCAGGCTTACGCTCTGGATTTCCGCCGCCATCGTGGTGGTAGGGGCTCTCTGTATGTTCTTGCTGCGGGACAGCGCCTTCTTTGCCGGAACGCCTGTTTCCTACCTTGTTGCCATCGTCATTTACGGTGTAAGCTCCATGGTCCTGAACAACTGCATTGCGATTCTGCGCGGCGAAAACAAATTCCGCTCTTATAATATGGTTGTGCTGATTCAGCGCATTCTCGTGTTTGCCCTTGCCATGGCTATTTTTCTGCATCCTTCCGCCGCCGTGTGGGTTTGGGCGACCATTTTGATTTCCCTGCTAATGATTCTGCTGTCCCTGTACAGCATCCGCCGATGGAGCGGCCCCATGCCCGTTCCCGCGCCCGAGGACGATTTCCCCGTGCATACGGGCAGCCTTGTGCGGTACAGCCTGAAGGCCCATGTGAGTAACGTCATGACCTATATCAACCAGAACTTCGGCAGCTATATCGTACAAGGGAGCTACGGCCAGAGCAATTTTGCCGTTTACAACGTTGCCTACACGATGATGCAGCAGGTCTGGATTCTTCCCGACGCCGTGAGCCAGGTCATTATGAGCCGCCTCGCCTCCATGAAGGAACAGAGCGACAAGCTCCGACTGACGCTCATTTCCTGCAAAATCGTCACCTATGTCACCATGGTCTCCGCGCTCCTGCTCGTGGCGGTGGCGAACGTGCTGGTCCCGGTGATCTTTCCCATGTACCGGGGGGCCGTCGAGCCTTTGTGTTACTTGATTATCGGTTCGGTTTTCATTTCCTACGCCAAAGTGCTCAACAATTCCATTTCCGCTTACGGGCGTCCGGAGCTGAACATTATTCCCACCGCGCTCGCCATCGTAGCTAACCTTGTGTTCAGCGTGCTCTTGATTCCCCGTATGCAGATTAACGGTGTGGCGTTGGCCACCTCCATCACCCTGACTCTGCAGGGCCTGAGCTCCATCGTGATTTTCTGCAAGTTTACCGGAACGCCTTTCTACAGGCTCCTGATTCCGAGCAAAGAGGAAATCTCCATGGTACGGAAAATTATCAAACGATAATGGAATGATAGAAAAAACTGCCTGCCGGAAGCAAATACTCTCAGCCGCGCAAAGAACCTCAAAAACAAAAAGCGCTTTGATGCGGCCCTGAAAAGGACTGCTCAAAGCGTTTTTTATACAGTAAATCCGAAGGGCTGTTCGGTGACAGCCTTCGGGTCCGGGTCAAAGGCACGATTTGTACCTGCGTGTTATTGATTGCGGAAACGGGACAGAAACTCTCGTGTGCTTTCCTGCTGAGGATTGGAAAAGAGCTTCTCCGGCGTGTTTTCCTCAGCCACCACGCCGTCTGCCATAAAGACCACGCGGGAGGAAACATCGCGGGCGAAGGCCATTTCATGGGTCACGATCACCATGGTCATGCCTTCCTGAGCAAGATCGCGCATAACCTGCAGCACTTCGCCTACCATCTGGGGGTCCAGCGCGCTGGTCGGCTCGTCAAACAGCAGCATTTCGGGCTCCATGGCCAGCGCGCGCGCAATGGCGACACGCTGCTGCTGTCCGCCGGAAAGCTGGTGGGGCTTTGCGTTGATGTATTCGCCCATACCGACCTTCGTCAGGTATTTCATCGCGGTTTCTTCCGCGGTTTTCTTATCCTTCTTAAGTACTTTCGTTGTACCGGCCATGCAGTTCTGGAGCACGGTCATGTTGTGGAACAGGTTAAAGGACTGGAACACCATTCCCACCTTGGAGCGGTACACGTTTACGTTGCTCCCCTTGGAGGTGATGTCCCTGCCGTGAAAGAAAATCTGGCCGGAGGTCGGCGTTTCCAGCAGGTTGATGCAGCGCAGGAGCGTAGACTTGCCGGAACCGGAAGCACCGATAATGCAGATGACGTTTCCGTGGTAGGTTTCAAAGTCGATATCCTTCAGCACCTGATGGTCTCCGAAGCTTTTGCTTAGATGGTTTACCCGCAGGATCGGGGCGTTTACTTCTTCCATGTTTGCTTGCCTCCGTGCTTCTTAACAGGATTGTGGCCGCAGGGGTCGGCCATCATATCGATCTGTACCAGAGAGTAATAGCCGGAGCCGTCGATTTTGTGCTCCATCCAGCGCAGCAGGCGCGAGCAGGTAAAGGTCATGATAAAGTAGATCACGCAGATAATAAAGAATACTTCAAAATACCGGAAGTAGGCGCCGGCGGCGGAGTTTCCGGAGAAGAACAGCTCCGTGACGGAAATGATGTTCAATACGGAGGTATCCTTAATGTTAATAATCAGATTGTTGCCGATCTGCGGAAGAATGTTGCGCAGGGTCTGCGGCATAATGACGCTCACCATGGTCTGCCAGTGCGTCATGCCGATCGCCTTTGCGGCCTCCGTCTGGCCCACGTCGATGGAGTCGATGCCGCCGCGCACGGTTTCCGCCATGTATGCGCCGGTGTTGATGGATACGATGAAAAACCCGGCGAACATCGCGCTCATATCCACGCCGAACATCTGCTTAGAGCCATAATAGAGCACCATAGCCTGAACGATCATCGGGGTTCCGCGAAAGACTTCTATGTATACGGATAAAATAAACTGCAGAACCTTATACAGAATTTTGATGATCGGATTGTTTTTTTTATTGTAGGGCAAGGTTCTTAATACGCCGACCAGAAGACCGATCAAACATCCGATCAGGGTGCCGACCAGCGCCAGCATCAGTGTTACGCCCGCTCCGCGCAGAAAAATCATCCCGTATTTGTCGAGCAGATACAGTACCCAACCGAAAAAATCGGTTTCGTTGGGGAGATTCATAGATTACACTCACTTCCTGCCTGAACGCTGTCAATCATTATTGAGCCATCGGCTGCTTTGAAATCGCATCCTGCATGATTTTGTCGCGGTCGGCTTCGCTGATTTCCGCGAGGGCTTTATTGATGGCTTCTTTTAAGTCCGTGGCGGATTTTGAAACCGCAATGCCGAGGTTCACGTCTTCGTCAGATGCTTTGAAATCGTCTCCGCCGGCGGAAAAGTCGAGCATGACAAGATTTTTATTCGTAGAGGAGGCGGCCATGGCCGTCGGCTTGTCTGTCACAAAAACCTCTGTTTTGCCGGAGGTCAGGGCCACGATCAGCGCGGGAACATTCTTCATGGCCGGCTGGATTTTCGCGTCCGGGATCTGTTTGAGCATATCATACCAGATGGTGTTCTGCTGGGAAGTGCAGGAAGCGCCCTTCAGGTCGGCCACACCCTTGGCGGAAGTGTATTTGCTGTCGGATTTTACAAGAGCGTATATGGAGGCTTTGTAGTAAACATCCGTGAAATCGACGGTCTGCAGACGCTCCTTTGTAATGCTCATGCCCGCGATCGCCGCGTCCAGCTTGCCGGAGGATACGCCGGGGGCAAGGCCGTCCCATTCGGTCTTGACGATTTGCAGGTCGTATCCGATTGCGTTGGCAATCTTTTTGGCCATCATAACGTCGTAGCCGTTGGCATATTCGCCGCTGCTGTTGGAAATCGGGACCGCACCGTTGGAATCATCCGCCTGGGTCCAGTTGTATGGAGCAAACGCGCACTCCATGCCGACCTTGAGCACCTTTTTCGCAGCGGTGCTTTCCGCGCCGGATGCGGCGGGAGCGGGGGACTGTGCATCACTTTTGGAACAGCCCGCCAAAGAAAACAGGCTGATTGCCATCGCCGCACAGAGCACGGCGGATAAAATCCTTTTTGTCTTCATAATAATACCCCTTCCGTTAAAAAAGCAATACCGGCAAACCGCCGGTGAAATCCTGAGTGAAATAGGTTATGCAGGAAAAATGGATGAAGGCTGCAAAAAAGCACCGCTTTATCTATTGAACCAGCTGAATTATTGCAAATTATAATATGATTATATGGAAATGTCAATGGCTGTTTTTTGAAAAATCATGCATCATATTAGGCCGTTTTATGCATTTTGCATCTTGCTGGAGTATGAAAGCAACATCAT
>UREO01000116.1 GCA_900546895.1 uncultured Oscillospiraceae bacterium | reverse complement strand
CACGTAATGATGCGTTTCGGCTTTTCCAGATAGAACCTTTTGCTCTCTCCGGCCTGAAGCATCTGATTGCGGAAGTCCGTATCCATAAAAATCCGGCTCTGTCCGCTGAAGATTTCATCATACAGGATATAGTTGTTTCTATCCACAACGGCGTACCGGACCGGAAGCGATACGTTGACCGAATCGAGCGCCGTCTGAAAGACGTCCGACGGAATATCGATCACCGCATAGGCAATGATCTGTCCGTCCTTCCGGATACTGTCGCCCACCGCGACACAGTAGTTTTTCCCTTCCTGTGAAACATAATGATTGGAGTACAGGACAGTGCCGTAGGATGCATTCATTTCGCGGAAAATCCCCCAGTCGCCGTGGTTCCGGACATGATAGGCTTCCGGGATCACGGAGGTGGAAATCCCGAACGACCCGTCCGCCTTGATCAGGTGCATGGCCACGTTGGTCGATTTTCCCGCCAGTAAAATATACATCTTCTGGTAGAGGCTTGTGCTGTCCGACTGGGTAATCGCGGGAGCGCCGATTTTCTGGACCGTGTCGTTGTCCTCGCAGAAATAGGACAGGGCGGACCGGTACTCGCCGATGGTCTGTTCCAGGCTCACCGCCGCGTTGTTCACCGTTTTGGAGGACTGGTACTCCACATTTCCCATAGAGATATTGGAAGAGATGGTGTAGGTAAGCGTTCCCAGGATCGCAACGGGAATGATGCTGATAACGGCAAAGCAAATAAACAGCCGTGCAAAAAAACTGATCTTTCCCTTTTTTTCAGAACTCATATGATCACCATCCACTATTCCATTATACAATGGTTGCCGGGATCCGAAAAGCCCATTACGAAAACAGGGGAGCCGACAGTTTCTGTCCGCTCCCTTTTCGTTTCATCAGACCACGGAAACCCTGCCCTTGCTGACCCAGTTGAACAGCAGCAGGGACAAAATGGTGGCAACCGTCAGAATGGACGCCAGCGCCGCGGCGGTTCCAAAGCTGGAACGGACCACCTCGGTGTAAATCGCTACCGAGATCGTCGCGGTTTTCCCGCTGTACAGCATAATACTGGAGCTCAGTTCGTTGATGGTGGTAATCCAGCTCAGGATCGCGCCGGACAAAACGCCGGGCGCCATCATTCGCGCCGTTATTTTAAAGAAGGTACGCATTGGAGATACGCCGAGGTTGATGGAGGCCTCCTCAATGCTGGGGTCGATCTGGTACAGCAGCGCGCTGCTGGAACGGATGGTATAAGGCATTTTCCGGATGACATAGGCGATAATCATAATGACGGCGGTGCCGGACAGCATGAGCGGGGGCTTGTTGAACGCAACGAGCATGCTGATGCCGAGCACGGCGCCGGGAATCACATAGGGGAACATCAACAGCAAATCCAGCGTGCTGCTGATTTTGCTCTTCTTTTTCACGACAAGGTAGGAAAGAAGCATACCGAAGATAATAATGATGATGATGGCGACAAAGGAAAACATAAACGTATTCGTGATATTCTTGGACAGCTTGTAGAAGATTTTTTCATAGCTTTCCAGACTGAAGCCCTGCACAAAGATCGGCCCGTTCGTCTTGATAAAGGACGTAAAGATCACAACGATCTGCGGTAAAAACGCAACGGACGCGACGAACATGCAAAGCGCGGTCAGAAGGATTCTTTTCCCCCGGGAAAGTTCTTCCACGATCGGGGGGCGAAGCGCGGTCATGACGTAATTCTTGCGCGCCACCACATATTTCTGAATCAGGAGCACCGCGGTGGAACAGCAGATGATCACGACGCTGAGCGCTCCGGCCATGTTGGCGTTGCCGCCCATTTCGCTCATGTACTCCTCATATACGAGGACGGGAAGAACCTTGTAGCCTTCGCCGATCAGCATGGGCGTGCCGAAGTCTGCCAGCGACGACATAAACGCCATGATCGCGCCTGCCGCAAGCGTCGGCATGATCACCGGCATGGTAATCGTCATCACTCTTCTCAGCTTGCTAGAACCGAGGTTTTCGGCTGCTTCCTCCAGAGAGCGGTCGATGCTCGACATGGCACCTGAAACGTATAAATAAACATAGGGAAAAAATTTCAGAGTAAACACCAGAACGATTCCGCCAAAGCCGTAAATCGGCGGAGTGATAATGCCGATTTTCGCAAGCGCGTTCGTAAACAGGCCGTTTCTGCCGAGCAGCATGATCCAGGAATACGCGCCGATAAACGGAGGCGACATCAGGGACATAATGATCAGCATATTGATGCATTTTTTCCAGTACACGTTGAAGCGGCTGGTTATGTAAGCGAGCGGAACGCCGATGATAATCGCAAAAACGGTGGAGATTCCGGAAGTCGCGAGGCTGTTCCACAGGGTGCGGTAATAATACTGCTTGGTAAAGAAAATCTTATAGAATTCCAAAGTGAATTTTCCGTCGCTGCTGAGAAAGCTGTGGAAGATAACGGAGAAAAACGGATAGACCAGAAACACCAGCAGCAGCAGCATGGAGCCGTACTTTACCAAATTCCAGAAATTGAAGTATTTCGCAAAATTTCTGTGGGAAGTCCTTTCAGCGTTCATGAAAACACCTCGGTTCCGTCTTCGCTGAACACGCTGATTTTCTCCGGACGGAAGCTCAGGCGCACCTTATGGCCGATATCCCGGACAAAATCAATATCCTTTGTGTATTCGTTCGCCTGTACGACCTGACCGTTTTCCAGCTTGACCTCGTAGCTGGCGAAGTCGCCGAGGAAGGTGTACATCTGGATTTCGCCTGAAATTCCGGCTTCATTCCCGTCGTCCATAAGGAACTGCTCCGGGCGGACCGAAGCCCTGATCCTTCCCTCAAGGCCCTTCTTCAGCTTTACGGAAAATTCAAAACCGGCGTCCAGCCTCACGCGCGCGATTTTGTCGGGGTCAAGCTGCTCGATCCGTCCCTCCATAAAGTTGGAGGTCCCGATAAATCCCGCGACAAAAGAATTCTGCGGCTGTTTATAAATGGTGGACGGCGTGTCGATCTGCATGATCCGGCCCGCATTGATAATGGCGATCCGGTCCGAAATGGCAAGCGCCTCTTCCTGATCGTGCGTGACATAAATCGTGGTGATGTTCAGATCCTTTTGCAGCTTGCGGATAATGGTGCGCATCTGAACCCTCAGCTTTGCGTCCAGGTTGGAAAGCGGTTCGTCCATCAGAAGAACGCCCGGTTTGATTACGATCGCCCGGGCAAGGGCGACACGCTGCTGCTGGCCGCCGGACAGCTCGGAGGGCTTTCTGTCTTTCAGGTTCTTGATCTGTACAAGCTCAAGCGCCTCCGTCACCCTCGGCTCAATCTCGTTTTTCGGCAGCTTGCGCGCCTTCAGTCCGTAAGCGACGTTGTCAAAAACCGTCATATGAGGAAAAATGGCATAATTCTGAAACACCATGCCGATATCGCGCTGATAAGCTTCTATATCGTTAATTACTTTGTCGTCAAAATAAATTTTTCCACTGTCAATCGTATTAAACCCCGCAATCATCCGAAGCAATGTGGTCTTTCCGCAGCCGGAAGGCCCCAGCAGCGTAAAAAACTCCCCTTGCCGGATATCGCATGAAATATCGTTTACCGCGGTAAAATCGTTATACCGCTTCACCACATTACAAATTTTCACTCCATGGCTCAATCTGTTCAACCCCTTTAAACTCACACTGTTGCTTGCGCGTTCCAAAAGCAGGACAGGCGCCTGCCAACCGCCTTATGATAAAAAGCGTGCAAGCGCTCATCTGCTTTTAACGCCTGCACGCAAAGACTCCTGATTTGCGTGGAATCTGTCAGAACCGCTTTGACGCCCTGCGGTTAACCGACAATGACCTCTTTCCACTTTTCCATGACCTGTGTTTTCTGGGAAGACGCCCAATCAAAGTCGTAGTTTACCAGCTTTACGTCCTTCATTTCCGGAAGGTCCTTCGGGACCTGGGTGTCCAGTCTGACGCCTCTTCTGGCAAAATCGGTGGCCATCATGGTCTGGCATTCCTTGCTCAGAACAAAGTTCATAAAGGTTTCGGCATTTTCCTTGTTTTTGCAGCCCTTGACCAGCGCAATGCCGTCCGGAACCGCGGAGGTGCCTTCCGACGGATAAATGATACCGACGTCCGCACCTGCCTGAACATATTTAATGGCTTCTTTTTCGAGCGTCAAACCGACGCTGTATTCGCCGTCGGATACCTTTTTATAGACGTCGCCGGAGGAACCGAGAATTTTCCCGTCCAGATTGGCGACAAACTTCTGAATGAAATCCCAGCCCTTGCCGTCGTCTTTACCGAACGCGGTCAGCATGGTGCACAGGATGGTGTAAGAGGAACCGGATTTCGCCGGGTCCGCGTACGCAATTTTCCCCTTGAACTTCGCGTCGATCAGATCGCCCCAGCCCTTCGGGACGTCGCTTTCCCCGACCAGCTTTTTATTGTACATAATGACCATCGGCAGCGGGGATTCTCCGGTCCAGAGACCGTCCTTGCTGACATACTCCTTATCGATGCTGTCGATATCGGCAGGCGTAAACTTGTCGAAATATTTGCTGTAGGCCGCGAGGGAATCCGCTCCGCCGCCCCAGAACACATCGCATTGCGGGCTGTCGCTTTCGGCCTCGATACGCTTGAGCAATTCACCGGTTCCCGCAGCGACAAGGTCCACCGTAATTCCGGTCTTCTCCTGGAATTCCTTGATTCCCGCGTTCAGCGGGTCCGCCGGGTGCGGCGAATAAACCGTGACATGTTTGGAATTCGGAGTCTGCTCCGCGGCCTGGCTGGCGTCCGTATTGGCCTGTGACGATGTACTTTGCGTGCTTCCGCATCCGGCTAACACGCCGGCGAGCATGGTGACCGCCAAAAGTGCGCTGACAAACTTTTTCATAACTCTTCCCCTCAGTTCGTTAAAATTTGAATTCCGGGGACCTTGCCCCGCGTTGTCGTGATCTCATTATTGCATCTTAGCCGTGTAAATACAATGTGACGATCCTGTACTTTTGTAGAGGATCCTAACATATTCACGAAATCCGGCATATTTTTACGTCAAAACTGTGCAATTCGCAGTCATCCAAGCTTGAAAATGCAAATCCGGAATGCTAGAATAGCCCCAGATTCTACGGGAGGGATTACATATGATCAAATTTGGTACCGGCGGATTCCGCGCAATTATCGGAGAGGATTTTACGCGGGGCAATTTGGAGCTGCTCTCCGCCGCATTGGCGAAAATGATAAAAGAGGACCATGCCGAACACCTTCCGGTCGTCATTGGATACGACCGCAGGTTTCTGTCCGACTTCGGGGCAAAGTGGATTGCGTGCACCCTTGCGGCCGAGGGCGTCAGGGTACACCTCATCAATCACGACGCGCCGACGCCCCTGATCATGTTTCAGGTGCTGAAGGAAGCCGCCGCATACGGGATGGCGGTCACGGCGAGCCATAACCCGGCGGAATACAACGGGGTCAAGCTTTTTACATCCGGCGGAAGAGACGCGACGGAAGAAGTAACCGACCGTCTTGAAAAAGAAATCGCCTTGATGAATCCGGCTGAAATCCGCACGATGGAGTATGAAGAAGCCGCCGCGGGCGGGCTGATTCTGGAAATCGACCCACAGAACCATTATATCGACAGTATTCTGAATGTAATTGATACCGAGGCCATTAAGAGAAAAAATCTGAAAATCCTTCTTGACCCCATGTTCGGAGTCAGCAAAACGACCCTGCAGACGATTCTGCTCACCTGCCGCTGCAGCGTCGAGGTCATTCACGACCGGCACGACACCCTGTTCGGCGGAAGGCTTCCCGCCCCGAACAGCTCGACGCTGTCCCATCTGGCCCAGATGGTCGTTCAGAACAGCTACGATCTGGGCATCGCCACGGACGGCGACGCCGACCGCATCGGTCTGATCGATTCCAGCGGAAGCTTTATCCACCCAAACGATATTCTTGTGCTGCTTTACTATTACCTGCATGAATATAAAGGCTGGAAGGGCGCTGTGGTGCGCAATATCGCCACAACCCACTGTCTGGACCGGATGGCGGAAAGCTTTGGGGAAGCCTGTTATGAGGTCCCGGTCGGCTTCAAGTATATTTCCGCCAAAATGGAGGAAACCGACGCCCTGATCGGCGGCGAGTCCTCCGGCGGGCTGACTGTGCGCGGCCATATTCACGGCAAGGACGGCGTTTATGCCGGTTCCCTGCTGGTAGAAATGATCAGCGTGATCGGCAAATCTTTGCGGGACATTCTCGACGAAATCCACCGAAAGTTCGGCAATTTCGTCATGGACGAGTTCGACTGCCGTATGACCGGCGAACGCAAGGAAGAATTACAGGATCTTCTTTTTAAGGAGAAAAAGGTGCCGCGGTTCGACCTGGAAATCGAAAAGATCTCCTACATGGACGGGTGCAAGGTATATTTTAAGAACGGAGGATGGATTATCTGCCGTTTTTCAGGAACGGAACCGGTGCTCCGCATTTTCAGCGAAATGGAAAATGCGGCTGAGGCCGCGCGCATCAGCCGGGTATTCCATGATTTTCTGGGACTGTAAATCAGCCTTCAAAAAAACATCAACAATTTGGGCGGCCGGAAATTCCGGCCGCCCAAATTGTTGATTCTGCCTGACTGTAGATTTTGTTGAAATAATTCCGAAACGCCTTCTCTTTGTCACTGGAACGATAGGAATGAGCGGCGCCGGGTCCGGATCTTTCAGTCTGCGAGACAAAACACGTTCTTCCCCCACCTTCGGCAGGGGAAGAACACAACCTTATTGCAGAATTAACTGGAAATGCTGTATGTACTCAGAAGCTGTAATGAATGTTGTCCTTATATTCCTCATAGACCCTACGGTTCCGTTCATCGCCGCCGTCCACATTGGCGCTGTAAAAAATCGGCAGGATCTCCAGCCCTGTATCCGCCAGCGCTTGCGCGGCAGCCGCAACAACGGCATTGAGGACAGATGCTCCGATTACCGTGGACGTTGGGCTTACCTTCTGCTCTATTCCTTTAATTTTTACGCACGCGTCTCCCTTTTCTCCATGGTTGTCAATTACAATATCGCTGACCTCATACAGCTTTTTTCCGGAAGGATGCCGCGACGTGACGGATTGGGAATAGCTGAGATTCGTGATGCAGATCACACAGGCACCCCTTTTCTTCGCTTCCATGGCCACCTCGATGGTGATGGGGTTCCTGCCGGAAACGGAATGAACGATCAGCACATCTCCGTTCCCGATACATGTCTTTTGAGCAAGAAGCGTACCGTATCCCGGCAGCCGCTCCATTTTACTGGTGTGAGTAATAGGAGAAGTATCCAGCATTACTTCTCTGCCGAAGATCGGGTTAATGACCACCAGTCCGCCAGCCCGGTAGAACATTTCCTGCGTCAGAATCCCCGCGTGGCTCGCCCCGAACACATAGATCGCGTGTTTGTCCAGAATGGCTTTGACCAACGCACCGACAGCTGCTTCCATGGATTTCGACTCCGCTTTTTCAACCTGATCAAGCAGCCTGCGGATTTCTGAAAAATATAGAAACTTCATGCTCAGACCACCGCCAGAAGCTTATCGATTAGATTTGCGATAATCCCGAAGAGTGAAAGATCGTTGCCGCCGAATATGAGCATCCAATTCTGGATGGTTCCGGAATACATGACCGCGGAAACGCCTACCAGAACAACCATGACGACCGCCGCCACCGCAGTTCCAATCACGCAGCCGCGCAGACCGCCCTGCCCCTCGCCGATGACAGCCGCCGCACCGCACTCAAAGAAGGAGGTAATGACCAGCGGAATCAGCATCAAATGGAAGACATTCGCCGAATTGCAGATCAGCACTATAATCGTAGAAGTAACCATTGCGGTTACAAAACCAATCAGCACGGCGTTCGGCTTATAATTGAAAATGATCGGGCAGTCAAAGGCGGGCAGCGCGTTTGGCACCAGCTTTTCAGAAATACCCTTGAACGCCGGAACGATCTGGTTGATCAGCATGCGTACGCCCTGCAGCATGATGATAAGCCCGGCACCGAAGTTCAGCCCCTGATTGACGGAACCCATAAACAGGTTTTGGCCTTTCGCAACCGAGGTAGGCACTGCAATCCCGACAGCAATGAACATAATGAAGACTACGACTGCGCCGGTAATGGAAATTTCACGGAAAAAAGAAAGTCCTTTGGGAAGAGTAAGACTTTCCGTGGACTTGTCCTTGTTTCCCACTTTGCTCGCCACAAAACCCGAAATAAGGCTCAAAACGCCGGTCGGATGGCCAAGCGTAAAAGATTCGTCGCCGGTGACGGCAAATACATATTTGCGAAGCAGCCACGGCATTACAGACCAGTAAAGAGCGGAAAAAACCGCGCTGACAGCAATCAGCATGGGGCCTTTCAAGCCTGCTTCCACCCCCGCTGCGACAAAGATGAACGGGAACCACCACAGCATGTGACCGGTAAGGAAGATGGTCTTGATCGGTGTGAACCTTGCAATCAGCAGATGCAGGATCAATCCTACGAACATAGACAAGCCGACATCTCCGCCATAGGTACCGGTGAAAGTAACGTCATTGAGTCCTTCCACCGCGCCGGTGCCGGAAAGCGACTGAAACGCCGCATTGATCGGTGAAATGGAGCTGATCAGCATG
>UREO01000115.1 GCA_900546895.1 uncultured Oscillospiraceae bacterium | reverse complement strand
TAAAAGCGATTTTTCAAACAGTTTCATGTTAAGTAAGTCCCTTTCTGTATTTATGTTGCAAGGGAATTATTGACACAAAAAACCGTTTTTATTCGTTGTGGCATTAAATTGTATACATGATGGGACAAAATCACTCCCACGTTTTCCATGCCTCGGGCTGATAACCGACGGTCGCCTGTTTTCCGTTGCGGACGATGGGCGTTTTCAGCAGCCGCGGATTTGCGAGAAGCTTTTCCTCTTTGGCCTGTTCCCCCGCGAGATAGCGAAGGAGCACAGCATCATCCTCCTTTGAATCCCCGTCAATCAGCTTCTCAAGGCCGCCGACAGCCGATTTGACGCTGCTGAACTCTCCCTTGCTCATGCCGTATTTCGCAACGTCGATGCTCTGGTATTTTATTTTGCGTTCCTTAAAATAGCGTTCCGCCTTTTTGGTATCAAAGCATTTCGGTTTTCCGAATATCTGAATATTCAATTTTTCCTCCTTTCCGCTCCTGTGTTCACTGCAAACCGGGCAGTTCAGCCCAGTCGCACGAATTTTCGATGATTCGGGCGAGTGCTTCGAGTTCGCGGGCGTCCGTTTCGTTGAAGCGGGCAAGCAGCGGACTGTCAATGTCCAGCACGCCGACGACCTGCCGCTGACGGAACAGAGGAACGACGATTTCAGAATTGGAATCGCAGTCACAGGCAATGTGCCCCGGGAACTGATGGACATCCTTCACCAGCACGGTTTCCCCGCGGCTGTATGCGGTACCGCAGACACCCTTTCCAAACGCAATATGCACACAGGCAAGCTTTCCCTGAAACGGACCGAGCAGCAGCTCCTCCCGATGCTTCAGGTAAAAGCCCGCCCAGTTGATATTCTGCAGCGCGCCGTCCAGCAAGGCAGAAGCGTTCGCCAGATTGGGGATGACGTGGTGCTCCCCGTCCAGAACCGCCTTCATCTGCGCCTTTAAAAGCGCGTACATTTCTTTTTGATCTTCCGGATAAAGAGACGCTGTCTGCTCCATAGTAAGCCCTCCCGTTTTTTACAGTGATTCCTTTCAAATTTGCAATGCCGGAACAAAACGGCTCCGCCGTTCAGACTGAAAACACGGTAGAAAGCCGCATTCCATTGATTAGGAACACGGCTTTTTGTTTATTGAACGGTATTTCTCAGCGTACCGATTTTCCCGACTTCACATTCGACCACATCGCCCGATTTTAAAAATCTCGGCGGGCGGAAGCCCATGCCGACCCCTGCGGGGGTCCCCATGGAGAGAATGGTCCCCGCTTTCAGCGTCATCCCGCGGGACAGCTCGCTGACGGCGGACTCAATCGAAGTGATAAACAGTCCGGTGGTGCTGTTCTGCCTGATTTCTCCGTTCACCCGCGACTGGATGGACAGAACCGGGGGCCGGGTAAACTCCCCTTCCGTGACGATCCAGGGTCCCATCGGCGCAAAGCCGTCCAGACTCTTTCCAAAATACCACTGTTTGTGACGGGTCTGAATATTTCTGGCGCTGACATCATTCATGACCGTGTAGCCGAGGATGTAGGAAAAAACGTCTTTTTCCGGAACATTTCTGGCGTCCCTGCCGATGACAACGGCAAGCTCAGCCTCATAATCCAGAGAATCCACAATGTCGAAATGGCCGTCGATCAGGCCGCCGTTCGGGACGGCCCTGTCCACCCTTTTGGAAAAATAGACGGCGGCGGCCTGGTCCTGCTCGAATGTCTCCTTTTTATAGCGGGCAGATTCCTCCGCGTGTGCGAGGAAATTGACCCCCAGACAGATAATATCCTGTGCCGGAACCGGAATGGGAGCAAGCACTTGAATATCCTGTAAAGGGACGGCTCCGTCTTTCGACTCCAACGCGCATTGAATTTCACTCAGCCGATCCATCCCCGCGTCCCGGATAAACGAATTCATATCTTCATATGGCAGACCGAAGCTGCCGAACGGAAAAACGCCTGTCCCGTCCTTTGACAGCACCCCCGCATTTTCTTTGCCGCCGTATAAATAAGTCAGTAATTTCATAAGTGCCCTCCTTAAAGCCCGGACAATTACCCTTGAAGCAGACAGCCAAAGGAGGCCGGCTCACAGACAAAGGCTTCGGGATAAATGTCCTTCAGCACCGATTGGCAGGACATGGCCTTTTCATCCTCTTCAAAAATACCAAAGACGGCCGAGCCGCTTCCGGTCATACACGCGCCGAGTGCTCCGTGCCGAAGCATCGCGCTTTTGATATGGGCCGCTTCTGCAAGGTGCATCACCTGTTCAAACTCATTGCCAAGATTCCGCGCGACCGCGCTGAGGTCGCCCCTTCGGACCGCGTCGAGCATGGCGGCGGAAAAACCGCTCTCCTTTTTCAAAGCGGCGTCCGCCAGCGCATAGGCCCTTTTGGTATCGACCCCCACCGGCGGCTTACAGATCACAATACGGCACGGGGGCAGGGCGGGCAAAGCCGTCAGCTTTTCCCCGATCCCTTCGGCAAGCGCGGTCCCGCCGACAACGCAGAACGGAACGTCCGCGCCGATTTTCAGCCCGATTTCACAGAGCGTTTGCTCCGTTAAACCGGCGCCGTATAGTTGGTTCAGCGCAAGCAGCACGGCGGCGGCGTCGGCGCTTCCGCCGCCCAGTCCGGCCTGGGACGGAATCGCCTTATCAATATGTACCGTCAGATCCGGGTTAATGCCGGTATGGTCAAAAAAGGCTGACGCGGCTTTATAAACGGTATTAAGTTCATTACAGGGAATTTCACTTCGACCGCACAAAAGGCGGATCCCCTTTCCTTCCGTACGGAGCGTAAGGGTATCGCTAAGGGTGACGGACTGCATCACCATGCGCAGAAAATGATAGCCGTCCTCCCGTTTCCCGGTAATATCCAGCGTAAGGTTGATTTTCGCGTTTGCTTTGACTGTGAAAGGCATCCTTTTGTTCTCCTCTTCCGAGCCTTATAAGTTTTTCAGGAAATGGCCGATCCGTGACATTGCTTCCGTAATATGCTTAATGGAATACGAATAGGACACGCGGACATACCCTTCCCCGCAGCTGCCGAAAGCGTCGCCCGGAACGACCGCGACATGCTCCGCGTAAATCAGCTTTTCGCAGAAAGCCTGAGAGGTCATTCCCGTTTTCTGAATGCAGGGGAACACATAAAAAGCCCCTTCCGGTTCAAAGCAGGTCAGCCCCATGGAATTAAATCCGTCCACAATCAGCCGGCGGCGCATGTCGTACTGTTCCCGCATTTCGTCAATGTCGCCGTCGCCGTTTTTCAGAGCTTCTATCGCGGCGTACTGCGCCATGGTGGGGGCGCTCATAATGCCGTACTGATGAAGCTTCGTCATCTGCCCCACGATTTGCTTAGGCCCTACGGCATAGCCGAGGCGCCAGCCAGTCATGGCAAACGCTTTGGAAAAACCGTTCACGACAACGGTGCGCTCTTTCATTCCTTCGATCGCGGCAAAAGAGACGTGGCGGGTATCGCCGTAGGTGAGTTCGCTGTAGATTTCGTCTGAAAGCACCAGCAGGTCGTTTTCCCGGACGACCTCGGCGATCTCCTCCAGATTTTTGCGGCGCATGACCGCGCCGGTCGGGTTGTTGGGAAACGGAAGAATCAGCAGCTTCGTTTTCGGCGTGATCTTTTCCCGCAGCGCTTTCGCGGTCAGACGGAATTGATCCTCCTGCTTCGTTTCGATCGTAACCGGCACGCCGCCCGCCATTTCTGTCAGCGGACGGTAGCACACAAAGCTCGGTTCTGGGATCAGCACTTCCTCGCCGGGGTTAATCAGGCAGCGGATACACAGATCGATCGCCTCGCTGCCGCCCACCGTCACGACGACGTCCGTTTTTGCCTCATATTCAATATGGTAGCGGCGCTTCAGCCACCGGCAGATTTCTTCCCTCAGCTCGATAAATCCGCGGTTCGGCGAATACCATGTCTTGCCGTCCTCCAGCGATTTGATTCCCTCCTGACGGACATGCCAGGGCGTGGAAAAGTCGGGTTCGCCGATGGACAGGGAGATCACGTTCTCCATCTCGTTCGCAATGTCGAAGAAGCGGCGGATTCCGGACGGCTTCAGCTGCCTGATTTCCTTATTGAGCACGGACTGGTAATCAATCACACAGAACACTCCTTCTCTCGTCCTTCTCATCCTCGGAGTTGAGGATGACGCCGCCGTCTTTGTAACGGGTCAGGATAAAGTGGGTGGCTGTGGAAAGGACGGAGTCGAGCGTGGACAGGCGGCGCATCACAAACATAGCGATTTCCTGCATGCTTTTGCCGTGCACCTTAACCGCCAAGTCATAGCCGCCGGACATCAGGTAAACGCTTTCCACCTCGTCAAACTGCATAATGCGGTTGGCAATTTCGTCAAAGCCGCGGTCGCGCTTCGGCGATACGCGCAGCTCGATCAGCGCGCTTGCTTTATTCTCATCGATTTTTTCCCAGTTGATAAGCGCTTTATAACCCCTGATCACCCCCTGCTTTTCGTAATCGGCGATTGCGTCGGCAACCTCGTCCGGGGTCTTGTTCAACATAACGGCCAGCTGCTCGGTGCTCAGGCGTGCATTTTCATCCAGAAGATTCAGTAAACGGTCCATAATAATTCCTCCCAAAATTTTTCATGAATTTAAGATATCGGTAAAAATTTAGGTATATGATGCTGATAAACGGTAAAATGATGGAACCCTGCGGCAAGCAAAAGGCTGAGCCCCTTTTCCACCCCGCCCCCCACGTCGGCCCATCGGTGCGCGTCCGAACCGATGGTGATCAGCTTGCCGCCCAGCTCGCGGTAACGGGCCAGCACCGGCAGATCCGGCAGAGTCGTACCGATTTTCTGGCGGAGACCCGAAGTGTTGATCTCCAGCGCCCTGTGCTTCAAGATCAGCGCCTTCAGTACTTCGTCTATTCTTCCTTCAAATTTTTGATTATCGATTTTGATGTTGTGTTCGCCGACGATATATCGCCAGGGATAGGTCAAGTGGGCAAGCGAATCGAATTTTCCCCATTCGATTACTTCCAGAATCTCGTCAAAGTACCGTTCCAGGGCATCGTCAACATCCGCGTGACTGTAATCCAAATCGTAAAAATCCACAGTGTTTTTTATGCTGTGCACGGAAGCAAGCACAAAATCGAAGTCGCAGGAGCCGAGAACATCGTCCGCGGCGGCAGTGTCCTGTACAGGCTGTCCAAGCTCCACGCCGGCATAGACATGCAGGCGGCTGTGAAAAACGGCGCCCGCCTTGCGCGCTTCAAAGTAAGACTGCCGGATGCTTCTGTCGTACTCTTCCTCCCGGTAGACGTTGCATTCGCAATGATCCGTCATGGTGATGGAATAAAGCCCGAGTCGCACCGCGCTTTCGCACATCATCATGGTCGGGTCGTTGGCGTCGCGGGAACAGTCGGAATGGACGTGGCTATCCGATATATAATGATATTTCATAAATTTCCTCCCGGTAAAAACGAATTGCCTCAAATTTTCTTAATAATATAATATCTTATCATATCATAAAACGCCGTATATTTATAGGTCAATCATCCCTATTTTGCACCCGATAAAAGAGCTTATGTTTAAACAGATTGACTACGCCGCGCGCCTCCCGGCCTCTATTGACAAGAATTCAAATGTCGTTCATAATGAAATGTAAGTTTTTCCTGTAGCAATTCCATTTCAGTTTGCGAGACAAAACACGTTTCTCCCCCGCCAGAGGCGGGGGAGAAACGCAAACTTGTTGCAGAATCGACTGGAAATGCTGTAAACAATATTTATCTGGAGGTAATAACTATGCGTGCGGTAATTACGGTCATAGGCAAAGATATGGTGGGCATCCTTGCCAGGGTCTCTACGATCTGTGCCGACAACGGCGTCAACGTAGTAGAAGTGACACAATCCATTTTGCAGGACCTGTTCGCCATGATCATGATGGTGGATATTTCAAAATCCACTGTCCCTTTCAACGAGCTTTCGGACAAGCTTACGGCAATCGGCAGCGACATGAACCTGACCATCCACGTCATGCACGAGGATATCTTCAACTCCATGCACCGGGTATAACTCCTACATTATATAAAAGAAGGGTCTGAGGACAAGCAATGGTCAACTCCCATGATATACTGGAAACCATCAACATGATCGACAATGAAAATCTGGACGTACGCACCATTACAATGGGGATATCCCTTTTGGACTGTGTCGATTCGGACATCGATAAATCCTGCGATAAAATTTACGATAAAATTTGCCGTTACGCGGGTAATCTGGTAAAAACCGGCGAGGATATCAGCAAAGAATACGGCATCCCGATCATTCACAAAAGAATCGCCGTTACCCCCATTGCAATGATCGCGGCCGCGTGCCCCGGCAACAACCCGGTGCATTTTGCAAAAGCCCTTGACCGCGCCGCCAAATCGACCGGCGTCAACTTCATCGGCGGTTATTCCGCGCTGGTTCACAAAGGGTTTGCGCCCGGCGACTACGCCCTGATCAAGAGCATTCCGGAAGCGCTGAGCGAGACGGAATTCGTCTGCTCCTCCGTCAATATCGGGACAACCAAGGCGGGCATCAACATGGACGCTGTAGCCAAAATGGGCAAAATCATCCGCGAGCTGGCAAAGGCCACCGCCGACCGGGACTGCATCGGCGCGGCCAAACTGGTCGTTTTCTGCAACGCGCCGGAGGACAATCCGTTTATGGCGGGCGCCTTTCACGGGGCGGGCGAACCGGACTGCGTGATCAACGTGGGCGTTTCCGGTCCCGGCGTCGTCCGCGCGGCGCTGGCAAAGGCCGGCGACTGCGACATTACGGCGGTAGCGGATATCGTTAAGAAAACGGCGTTTAAGATCACACGCATGGGCCAGCTGGTGGCGCAGGAAGCCTCCCGCAGGCTGTACGTTCCGTTCGGCATTGTTGACCTTTCCCTTGCGCCGACTCCGGCCGTGGGCGATTCCGTAGCATATATTCTGGAGGAGATGGGCCTGGAGTGCTGCGGCGCGCACGGCACGACAGCCGCTCTCGCCCTTCTGAACGACGCCGTCAAAAAGGGCGGCGTGATGGCATCCTCCCACGTAGGCGGGCTGTCCGGCGCGTTTATCCCGGTAACGGAGGACGCAGGCATGATTCATGCCGCACGGTGCGGCGCGCTGAGCATCGTCAAGCTGGAAGCAATGACCGCCGTGTGCTCCGTAGGTCTGGACATGATTGCGGTCCCGGGCGACACACCCGCGGAAATTCTCTCCGCTATTATTGCGGATGAAGCCGCAATCGGCATGGTCAACTCAAAAACCACCGCCGTGCGCATCATTCCGGCTATCGGGAAAAAGGCCGGAGAAGAGCTGAATTTCGGCGGCCTTCTGGGCGGCGGCCCCGTGATGGAGGTCAACCGGTACTCCCCTTTGAAATTTATAGAACGCGGTGGAAGAATTCCCGCGCCGATGCAAAGTCTTAAAAATTAAAGCGGAATTATTTGGTCACAAAATTCATGTTTTTATGCTAATTTTAAACAAAGTGTATAATTTTATAAAAAACGATACTGTTCCTTGCGTATTATTGCATATTGTAAAAGCAGCACAACAGGACTATAATTGATAATCGCCGAGTATGTAATATGTTTACAAATATTTTGAAATAAATTGTTTATTTCGCCACAAGGAGGCGCGGTCAAATGCAGGATTTGATTAAGCAGATTGTCGAAATGGACCGTCAGGCCAGAGAAATTACGGACGCGGCCCAGCAGGAAAAAGTTAGTTCCGAAAAAGAAATCGCGGGAAAACGGGAACAGATTCGAAACGACTATCTGGAAAGAGCCAGAAAACGAATCATTCTGAACGAGCCGAAGGAGCGCGCGGTTGCCGAGGCTGAATGGAATGAGAAAAAAAAGAAGATTGCCGCGCTTTCTTCAAAGCTTGACGACCTTTACAACAAAAACGGCGACAACTGGGTAAACGAAATCGTCGCGCGCGTATTAGGAGAGTGATAAAAAATGCTTTCCACCTTTTCTTCCAATGCGATTTTGTCGAAAGCGCGTGCCATGTACGGAAGGCGTCTTACCAAACAGAATTACAGGGAATTGCTGGCATGCCAGAGCGTGGGGGAAGTTGCCAATTACCTGAAAACACGGACGGTTTACAGCAGGGCGCTCGCGGGAATCAACCAAAACAGCGCCCACCGCGGCCAGCTTGAGGCCAAGCTGAAACAGAAGCTTTTCGAGGATTATGCGTCCCTGTGCAGATACGAAATATCTGTCGGGGATCATTTTGCCCAATATCCGATCATGCGCAGCGAAATCGAGCAGATTCTCCACAGCATTCTTTTACTGGAAGCCGGCTCGCCGGAGGATTATCTGTTCTCTTTGCCGATGTATCTGACCCGGCATACGCACATCAACCTGACGTCGCTCAGCCAGATCAAAAGCTACGACGACCTGCTCAGTGCGCTCAGCCACACGCCATACCAAAAGCTTCTGGAAGGTTTCAAGCCAATTAAAGGAATTCCGATCAATTATACCGGAATTGAAAATACGCTGTACACCTATTTATACAACAGTGTTTTTGAAGTAATCGACCGCTATACCCATGGGGAAACCGCAAGACAGCTCCGTGACATTTTCAACTCTTATATTGACCTGATTAATTATGCCCGCATGATCC
>UREO01000114.1 GCA_900546895.1 uncultured Oscillospiraceae bacterium | reverse complement strand
GGGCATACACCACATTATTATTGATGATTTTTACAATTTTCAAGTCTGCTTCATCTCCTTGTCAAGCCCCGGGAATTCAGTAAAAAAGAGTTTCTGAAGAGGCTGCACAATTAGCTTGCCCGCGTTTACAAATATGTTTCAAATGTTTTCCTGATCTCCTGAATCGCCTCTGCCTCATCCTCACCGCTGACGGTAACCGTTACTTTTTCCCCCTGCTTCACGGCAAGGCCCATTATATCAAACAGCTTTTTCATGTCGGCTGTTTTCCCGTCCTCCTTTTTCAGTGTGCTCACGCTGGAAAAGCTTTTTGCCGCTTTTACCAGCGCACCCGCCGGACGGGCGTGAATTCCCAGAGCATCCTTAATCAAACTATCAAACTGTTTCATTATAAACTCCTTTTAGATTTATAAAAAATAAAACCATATTATGCACAGGAATCC
This sequence comes from uncultured Oscillospiraceae bacterium, assembly GCA_900546895.1. GTDB lineage: Bacteria > Bacillota > Clostridia > Oscillospirales > Acutalibacteraceae > Caproiciproducens. The sequence goes on along the minus strand of UREO01000114.1, from coordinate 8,242 downwards.
CCTGTGCATAATATGGTTTTGCCCTTTTCGGTAACAAGCCATTTTTCATTAACTTGTGCCTATATCATATATAGCTTTTCTTTATTTGTCAACCATTTTCAACATTTACGCGCCAATTTGGAGGATCATCTAAAAATCAAGAACGAATTTTGAACATATTGCAAGCATTTTGAGACATTGGGTCGTTTTGAATATCCGCAATGGGATTCTTTGACTGTCGCAAATCAGAAGCCCCCGCGCATGGCGCAGGGGCTTCTGATAAAAAGAAGAATATGGGAGGAGATTTAACAAAAAAGCACTTATACTTTACTCAAATGGATTTTCCGTCTTATACAGCATTGCCTTCGGCTGATTAAAGGAAATATCCATGATGCCCAGCGTACGAAACACCGTAAACAAGGGGCTTCCCGCATGGGCAAATGCCACGGCGCCGTGGTGGGGATAATGCTTTTCAATCAGGACGTGACGGTAAAAACGGCCCATTTCCGGAATCGCGATGATTCCAATCCCGCCGAAAGAACGGGTCGCGACCTCAAGCACCTCGCCCTGCGCAATATACGCGGACAGCCTTCCCTCCGCAGAGCCCTGCAGCCGGAAGAAAGTGATCTTTCCGGGAGCAATGTCGCCCTCCAGTGTACCGCGGGTAAAATCGGGTTCCCCCCCGTTTTCCAGCAGACGGTTCTGGATCAGCTGGTATTTCACCGCCGCGCCCTTTGACAGCTTACAGAACGGCGTATTTCCGCAGTGGAAGCCCATAAAGGTATCTTTCAGCGTATACGGATACTTTCCGGCAATTTCGTCTTCATAAAGGTCGCGCGGCACGCTGTTGTTGATATCCAGCAGAGTGACGGCGTCGCCTGTCACACAAGCGCCGATGTATTCGCTCAAAGCGCCGTAAATATCCACCTCACAAGCTACCGGGATTCCCCGAGAAGTCAGGCGGCTGTTGACATAACAAGGCTCAAAACCGAATTCTTTCGGGAAGGCAGGCCAACATTTGTCCGCGAAGGCCACATATTTTTTGGATCCCCTGTTATCTTCCGCCCAATCGAGCAGGGTAAGCTCAAACTGCGCCATACGAGGCAGAAGGTCAGGATAATGGTTTCCGTCGACTCCGAGCTCTTTGGCCATATCGTCCGCAACGTCGGGGATACGAGGGTCTTCCTTGTGGGCCCGATAGGCTACCAAAAGGTCCAACTCCGAATTTTCCTGAACCTCGACACCGAGATCGTACAGAGGCTGGATCGGCGCGTTGCAGGCGAAAAAGTCCTGCGGACGGGGGCCGAAAGTGATGATCTTCAGCGAATTCACTCCTATCAGCGCCCGGGCCACCGGGACAAAACGGGCGATCATGTCGCTTACCTCTTCCGCCGTACCGACCGGATATTCGGGGATGACGGCCGGAATATGGCGCAGCGCGAGGTTGTAGGAACAGTTGAGCATACCGCAGTAAGCGTCGCCCCTGCCGTTGATCAGGTCTTTACCCGTTTCCTCCGCGGCCGCCACAAACATGACCGGCCCGTCAAAATATTTCGCAATCAGAGTTTCAGGCGTTTCGGGCCCGAAGTTACCCAAAAACACCACCAGAGCATTGCAGCCGGCCGCCTTCACTTCCGCAACGGCCTCCAGCATATCCTCTTCATTTTCCACCGTTGTCTGCGCTTCATAAATAGGGCCGTATTTTGCCGTAAAGGAATTTACGACCGCCTTCCTTCTTTTCTGGGAAAGAGAGATGATAAAGCAATCGCGGCTGACGGCGATAATCCCCAGCTTTACTTCAGGAATGTTGTTCATTTGTATGTCTCCTCTCTGCTGTTCAATGGAAGCTCCATTTCAGTGCTTCGTAAAATTTTGTATATTTTTCGTAGTGCTCCGCGTAAAGAGGAACATTTTCCGCAATAGGCATCGTCACGCTTTCCGGACGGATCAAAGGCACGGTTTCCTCCAGGCTGCTCCAAACGCCGGCCGTTACGCCGGCTGCCAGAGCCGCCCCGAACGAACCGCCTTCCGCGCTGCCGTAGACAGTCCGCACGGGAAGGCCAAAGACGTCCGCGAAAATCTGCCGCCAGAGCGGGCTGACCGCTCCGCCGCCCGCAATGACGATTTCGCTGGAACCCTCAGCGCCGATCATCCCGTACACCTGACGCAGAGAAAAAGCAACGCCTTCCAGAACACTGCGGGCAAAATGCCCCTTTCCGTGGCGGGAAGTCACGCCGAGAAACGCCCCTTTTGCGGCAGGGTCATTCAGCGGCGCCCGCTCGCCGGACAAATACGGCAGGAAGAACATTCCTTCACAGCAAGGGGGAACAGATGCCGCTTGTGCGTCAAGCAGCGCGAATGCGCTTTTGCCTTTCTCCTCCGCTTCCCGTATTTCATATTGCCCAAGCGCGTTCCGGAACCACTGATAGGAACCGGCCGCCGCAAGCGTTACGCCCATTGCGCTGAACGAACCCGCTTCATTTCCGCAGAACACCTGAAGCATCCCTTTCGGGTTCTCCAGAAAGGACCCAAGGCTCATGGCGACAACGCCGGAGGTTCCGACCGTCACCCCGACCCGGCCCGATTTTGCCAGCCCGAGCCCCGTAGTGGAAATCACGGCGTCGCCGCCGCCGCCCCCAACGGGGATTCCCTCCGGCAGCCCCGTAAGCTCCGCCGCTTCTTTCGTCACATATCCCGAAACAGCGGTGGATTCCACCGCTTCCGGGAACAAATCGGGGTCAAGACCGACTTTCCGGATCAAAGGAACCGCCCATCTGCGTTCGCGTACGCAGAAGAGGCCCGTGCCGGAAGCGTCGGAAACATCCGTCTTGATTTCCCCCGTCAGCTGAAAGCGAATATAATCTTTCGGGTTGATCACGCGAACGGTCTTCCCGTAATTTTCAGGTTCTTTTTCTTTCATCCAAAGAATTTTCCCGCCCGTGTATCCCGTCAGCATCCGGTTATTGGTCGCCGTCAGGAGCGCGTCCGGCCCCCCGGCCAGTTTGGTGATTTCTTCGCACTGTTCGCCGGTCCTCTGGTCATTCCAGAGAATCGCCCGCCGTACTACGCAGTTTTTATGATCCAGCGCCACCATCCCGTGCATCTGACCCGAAAGGCCCACAGCCGCAACTGTTTTTCCTCTCAGGAGCGGCGCGGCTTTCCGCAGTCCGGACACCACGCCCTTCCACCAGTCCCCGGGGTCCTGTTCGGACCAACCTTCCTGCGGTGCATAACAGGGATATTCCTCCACGACGGAGCCCAGAATGGTTCCGCATTCGTCCAGCGCGAGAATTTTGCACCCGGAAGTCCCAACGTCTATCCCGAGCATACATTTTCCATCCATCTGTTTCCCTCCGTTTCGTCACAGTGTAATATTCCTGCCCTTTAGACCGAGGAAGGCCCCGTCCGCCTGTAAACCGGATTCAGGATGCGCGACCAGCCATTTGTTCCGCGCGAACAGCAGCCTGTCTTCGCCCGCCGTTTGCGGTTTTACTTCCAGTGGAAGGTTGGTTCCCCGCGGCAGGACGATCGCGTCGCGGAACCCATCCGCCGACGCATTGCAGGGAGCAAAATGCAGGGTGGTGGCATACAACTCCACCGCCGTCCCGGCGGGGACCGTAAACGCTTCGACAAGATTGGTATCGTATTCAAAGGTTTGAGGATCCATATCCTGTACTCGCCCAAGCAGCAAAATCAGATCTGTTCCCGCAATGTTGATTTCAGAGCTGCGGTGGTATTCCAGAGCATTGAGCCGGTCATTGCTGCCGTTGCAATAGCCAAGCTCAATTTCCAGACCGCCGAATTCCCGGTCCCGAAGCTCCCGGAATATTTCCAGTTTTTCAAGCTCCGGGTCGGAAGCCGTGTAAATCGTAGAATCAAGCGGCTTTGGCGTTTCCGACAACCCTTTCAGAAGCTGGGCGCAATCGAACCCGGTCACGATTCTTCCGTATTTTCGGAATGCTTTTTCCCGGACCGATTGAACCGCAATTGTCTCACTCATCATCTTCACTATCCTTAGAAAAGTTTTTAATGCGCGTCTTACGTAAATACCTTTTAAAAAAGTGTCATTGTATACTTGGCGTGTTTGTGCAAATTAAGAATATAAATTAAGCAAATTCATGCTTAGAAATACTCTCTATGTGCAAGACTACGGATGCTGCGGCTATAATTTTAACCGACAAGCCGCTTGCCAATTCCCTTCACGGAATGTCCGTTATAGAACTAAAATAAAAGACTTAAAGAAAACTTCTAAAAATATTCTCCCGGATATGGAATCCGAAATTGATTCGTGTTATGATTTTCATAAAAATATAAGACTTAAAGGATGTTTGAATTGAATAATCTTCAGGTAAGAGATGCAAATAAAAACAGAATCATCAATTTTCTTTACTCCAATAACGGAGCAACCAAACAAAATATAGCGGACACTCTGGGGCTAAGTATGCCCACGGTTTCCCTTATTTTAAAAGACCTCGAAAAGCGCGGTTTGGTAACGAAGTCCGGAACACTGAAATCTTCCGGGGGAAGGAAGCCGTTCATCAACTCCTTGGCGTATGGCGCCAGACTCTCCTGCGGAATCGAGGTAACCCAGAACCATATCCGTTTTGTCATAATCGACCTCGGGGAAAATGTCCTTTTCTATAAGAAAATCCGCGAGACCTTTCAAAACGACGATCCCTATTTCAAAACTCTGGCTGATGATTTAGAGCTTTTCCTGCAGGAAAACCATGTGGACCGCAGCAAGCTTCTGGGAGTCGGCATTGCTGTCCCCGGGCTGATGAACCAGAAATCCGACATTTTGGAATACAGCCCCACACTGCATGTAAAAGATCTTCCAATCGACTGCCTGAAAAAGTACATTCCGTACCCTGTTATGGTCAATAATGAAGCAAGCCTGGCCGGCCTAGCAGAAATCTGGAAAATGGACGGGACGGAAAGCGCCGTTTTTCTTTCCGTCAACAAGGGGGTTGGCGGAGCAATCATCATTGACAACAAGCTTTACGGAGGCGTAAACGGGCATTCCGGCGAATTCGGCCACATGACGATCGTTCAGGACGGGCTCGTTTGTTCCTGCGGTAAAAAGGGGTGTCTGGAAGCGTACTGTTCCACAAAGGTTCTAACAGAGCCGAATTTTGAAGATATTGATGATTTCTTCGCGGCGCTTGAGATGGGCAATCAATATTGCAGGCAGAAATGGGGGATTTATCTGGATTACCTCGCTGCGGGAATCAACAATCTTCGGACGATCTTCGACTCCGATATTATTATCGGCGGTGAAATTGACCGATACCTCGAAAAACACGCGGATCTGCTGTTTAAAAAACTGCTTCCGCTCAATTCCTTCGGGGCTTCGCCGGACTATCTGCATTTCAGCCGTTTTAACGACAAGGCAAGCGCGATTGGCGCCGCACTGCTGCAAATCGACTCGTTTCTGAACGACTGAATTGCTTATTTCAGGTCCATATCGTCGGGAGGGTCCGGCTCCCCCTTTTCAATGTCCACCGTTTTCCAATCGCTTGCCGATACGGCAAGCGATTGTTTGTACTCTCTCCACGCGTAAACTACGAATGCCGCGGAGGCAAGGAGGAAGACGGCGCTGACAAGCCCGGTAACCCAGAGCGGGAGTGTGCTTGTTTTTCGGACAGCCGCTTCCACGATGCCTTTCGTCAGATACAGCAGATAAAGCACAACCAGTACACGCAGGGTCAGCCTGCTTTTAGCATGCTTCCGCCTTGTCTGGATTTCTTCGGATTGATTCTGCATAAGTCAGCCTCGCATCCCGGATGCTGCCCCGGGCTTTCACCCACGGCCCGCATCCTTCTTTATGTATCCAATCAGTCTGTGCAGTTTACTGCTTCCCTACCTTGTGGTTTGAGACAACGTCAAAGATAACGGCTGCCAGAAGCACGGCGCCTTTGACCACGTACTGCCACTCGTCCGGCAGTCCGTAAATCGACATGCCCTGATTCATGACTCCGAGCAGAATGGCGCCGATCATAATACCGGAGACGGTGCCGGAGCCGCCGTAGGCCGACGCCCCGCCGATAAAGCAGGCGGCGATCGCGTCCATTTCGTAGGAATTCCCCATGTTGCCGTCTACGGAACCGATACGGGCCGCCACCAGCAGCCCGGAGAAGCCGGCCAGCACGCTCATGAGGAAGTACGCCCAGAAGTACACGCGCCTGGGATCAATACCGGACAGCTTTGCGGCTTTTTCATTCCCACCCACGGCGTAAAAGTAACGGCCGAAAGCGGTCTTGATCGTAATAAACGCAAAAATCAATACCACCAGCAGAATCCAGAGCAGCATAACCGGGATGCCCTTGTAGTTTGCAAGCTTCCAGCAGTAGGCAATAATCAGAGCGTCAATCACGCCGATCTTGATGAAGGTCGTCGCGGGGGACTCCACTTCATAGTTCTTTTTCGCCCTCTTGGCCCGGTTGGTAAGCATCAGGACGGCCAGAAGAACGGAAACCGCTATTCCGGTAATCAGCGCCGACGGGTGGAAGGACTTACTGTCCAGTCCGGGAACGTCGATATAAGAAATAAACGTGTTCAGAAACGCGGTGTTCTGAATATTGACAGTCTTGGAAGCCAGGACGACCCGTCCAAGCCCACGGAACAGGAACATGCCCGCCAGAGTCGCAATAAACGGCGGTACATGGACGTAGCCGATCCAGAACCCCTGCCAGATTCCGATCACGGCGGCAATCAGCATTGCAATGAGAATAGTGGGCAGCGCACCCATGGAATTCTGGCTCATCAGCTGTGCCGCGACGGCAGCGACAAGGCAAAGCGTGGCGCCAACCGACAGATCAACGTTGCCGCCGGTCAAAATGCACAGCAGCATGCCGCACGCCATCACCAGAACATAAGCGTTCTGCAGCAGCAGATTCGAGATGTTTTGGGCATACATCAGCCTGCCGTTCGTCAGGACTGAGAAGAAAATAAAGACCACGACCAACGCGATGGCCATTGTATATTTTTTAATCAGGGTAGATGCTTTCGTAGATGCTTTCATACTTCTGCCTCCTATGCGTCCTTTTGTTCATCGGGGACGCTTTTTTTGCCGGAACGTAGAATCGCGGCCATAATTTTTTCCTGTGTCGCTTCAGCGCTTTCCATCTCGGCTACCAGGGAGCCTTCGTTCATGACGTAGATTCTGTCGCACATTCCCAGAAGTTCCGGCAGCTCGGATGAAATCATGACGACCGATTTCCCCTGTGCGGCCATATCGTTCATAATGCAATAAATTTCATATTTTGCTCCCACATCGATTCCGCGGGTCGGCTCATCCAGAATCAGGACATCCGGGTCCGCAAACATCCACTTTGAAAGCAAAACCTTCTGCTGATTGCCGCCCGAAAGATTTCCCACAAGCTGCTGCACGGCCGGCGTCTTGATGTTCAGGGTAGTTCTGTATTTTTCAGCGACATGATTTTCCATGCCGACATCGATGATCCCCCGTTTGTCACAGACCTTCTGCAGCCGGGCCATCGTGGTGTTTTTCGCGATCGTGTCGATCAGGACCAGACCGTTCGTCTTACGGTCTTCGGTCACATAGGCGAGTCCGTGCTCAATGGCTTCTCTTTCGGTTTTCAGGTGAACCTCCTGCCCGTTCAAAAACTCCTGGCCGGAGATGCTGCTGCCGTAGTTTTTCCCGAACAGGGACTTTGCCAGTTCGGTACGCCCCGCGCCCTGCAGGCCGGAAAAGCCAACAATTTCTCCCTTATGTACATGAAAACTGACGTTATTTACCACACATTTTTCTGTGTAAACCGGGTGACAAACGTTCCAGTTCTTTACTTCCAAACCAATTTCCGAACTGACCTTATGCTCTCTGGAGGGAAAACGGCTGGTCAGCTCGCGGCCGACCATCCCCCTGATGATACGGCTTTCGTCAATGTTATGGCTTTCATTATCGATTGTCTCGATCGTCGCTCCGTCCCTTAGAACCGTAATTCTGTCGGCCACGTAGGCAACCTCCGACAATTTATGGGAAATAAGGATAGAAGTCATTCCCTGCTTTTTAAACTGCAGCAGCATATCTAAAAGCATTTTCGATTCTTCTTCATTCAAAGAAGAGGTCGGTTCGTCCAAAATCAGCAGCTTCACGTTTTTTGAAAGCGCCTTCGCGATTTCGACCAGTTGCTGCTTTCCTGTTCCGATATCCTTGATCAGCGTCGTTGCTCTCTCCTGCAGCCCCACTTCTTTTAAGTGTTTTTCCGCCTGGTTGTAAGTTTCGTGCCAGTCGATACCAAGG
>UREO01000113.1 GCA_900546895.1 uncultured Oscillospiraceae bacterium | reverse complement strand
AATAGGAAACACTTTCGTTAGATTATGCAAAATGTTGTTTTTTATACTTGAATACTGCATATTGCAGTATTATAATGAAAATTGTGATTGGAAAAAATCAACAAAATGCGGGCGCGCGTACGTCAGATGGAAAGGAGGGGGATGGTTGTTTTCATAAATACGCAGAAAAAAAGAAAGAAGGAGTAAAAATGAAGATTCAGAAAAGAGCGCTTTCCCTGGTTTTAGCGCTCAGCATGGTCGTCACGGCTTTTTCCGGTACCGCAGCGTTTGCGGAAGGCACCGAAGAAGAGGCAGCCAAAGACAGCCAATCAGAACTTGTCAAGGGAGACGGGTTATCATGGGCCGGTAATGTTTTAAAGACAAACTTTGGATGGAACTCGGAAACTGGTATTGGCAGCAAAGATTCTGGAAACCGCGACGATGGTAATCAAAACTATACTTATTATAGCGACGGAGCATATTTGAGGTTCCAAATAAAGGACAGCAATGACAAGGTACTATCATTTTCCGATGTATTTGGACCTTCGGACGATAACAATGATACAAAAGGTGCTATGACCCTGCAGACCACAATGAAAGATGTCAGTGGCAACACAAAAATCAACGACATGGACGGGTCAAACCGTGAGAAAGCAGATTGGACAGCTAATCTGACCTCCAACTATAAAACTGAGTTACCAAATTCCGATAAGTCCAAATATATTTTTTACGGACTCATTCAAAGTCAGAATGTAGCGAAAACAGTTGGATTCAACCCCGGAGATGAAAGAACCGTAAACATGACGTTAACACCCAAATCAGATTTGACAGCCGGTCCCTACACTCTGACTGTCGAAGCTCTTCAGCAGGGGAACGACGAGCCCCAGAGTGAAATATCTTACACTTTCGACACGGAAAAGACAGTCGGCCCTGCTGAGGGAGACTGGAAAGGTCCAGCGGGGGACCCCACGCAGCCGTTAACCGCTTCAACGGAACAATCTTTTGTTTTTCCGTTCAAAACAACGGGTGATACCAGCCTTTCTAAATTGCAGCTCGATATTTATCTGGGCGACAAGGCAGGCGAAGGACGCGATGCTGAAGGGAAAGCATACAATGAAGCGGTGCAGCTGAATCTTTTGGCGGATATGTCGGTACCCGCAGATTTTACTAAGGATAGTTTAAATGAGCTGCTCGGACAGATTCCTGAGGACAGGGAAAAAGAGAAAGAAAACACAATCAAGCTTCTGAAGGCTGCGGGCGCTGAGTTTGACGAGAATAACAGCGTAACCGACGTTGAGAAGCTGAAGAACAACATTTCTTATGCGTATGCTGAAGAAAACAGCATAGGAACATGGACGATCAAGCTCGACACCACAAAGCTGAATGAAAGCAAGATTGAGTTTCTTACCACAGTACTCGCCGCTGACAAAACGCAGTGGGGCAATAACAATTATGTTGCGCATGGCGATAAAACCAAGGCGTATTGCTATACCATTGCCCCTGCTCCGGTAGAAGAGAAAACCATTGTCCGCTTTGCCGACTCCGACGAAACACAAAGATGTCCAAAAGGAATCGACGTGAGCAATATTCATTTTCCAAGTACTTTGCAGGTGAGCTATTCCGACAACTCACATGGAACCCTCAAGGACATCGAATGGCAATATACAGGTGAATTCACACCGGATAAAGAAGGCAATTACATCTTTACGCCGGTACTCGACGGTTATAAAGTGGCAGAGAAAACACACGTTCCGACTTTCACCGTATCCATTTATTCAAAGGAGAAAGTCCCGGTAACAGGGGTGCGGTTGCCTGCCGGAAGCACTTATTGGGGTGAGCTGGGCGCTACGCACCAGTGGAAAGCGAACTTTACCCCTTACAACGCCACAAATAAAAATGTCACATGGGCAAGCTCCAATCCGGGGATTGCCACGATTGACGAAAATGGTCGGATGACCTATGTTGGATATGGGAAAACGACAATCACTGTCACCACTGAGGACGGCGGGTACACTGCTTCCTGCGAGGTAACCGTCCAAACTCAGCAAGAACATGACAAAGAACAGGCAGAGTATGAAAAGGCTGTTACGGAAGCGGCAAATGCTGTTAACAATCTGCCGGAAGCCTCCGAAGCAGATGTTGCTGCAAATGCGGATGCCATCAAAACCGCGGTGTCCAACGTTCAGGATTACGGCGAGGATGTCACGAAAAAATTGGATACCGCCGCAATCGATAACCTGGAGTCCCTGCTTGAGAAGCTGACGGACGGAAAGGTTACACAAAACGTCTCTGTAAACTATGATGAAAACATTAAAGACAGCGGCAAAAAAATAACAGAGAAGCCGTCCGTATCCGGGCTTTTGCTCGCTTCCGGAATCACGGGAGACGAGACGGAGGAAACCCCGGTCGAATTGGAGATGAAGCAGATTGTTCCCACGGCACCGAACGCGCTTCTCGCGTTTGAACTGAACCTTTCCGTTGACGGAGAGGACACGCACGATCTTTTCATCCCGGTGACCGTTACCTTCAAACTGCCCGCCTCCTTTATCTATGACAGTTCGAAGATTTATAAAATCCAGCACATTATCGACGGGGACGAGGACGAACCGGAAATGCTGCCCCTTACCATCAGCAGTGACCGTAAGTCCGCCTCCTTTACCACGGATTCCTTCTCGGAATTCCGGTTAGTGGCTTCCGCTAAGCCAACGCCCCCAGACGACCATCATCACAACTCGGATTCCAAAAAGAGCAATTCGGGTTCTACGACCGTTCCTTCCGTGACTCCATCCGTTTCCACCTTTACCAGTGACACAACGATGGATTTCAGCGTGAACGGTGCCTATCAGTTCAAGATTACCAGCACGAATGGCGCGGCTCCGTCCCTTGTCGCCGGTACGGCCGGTGTCTTTGAAACGCAGCTTGTCAGCACATCCGGCAATGATTACTACTTTAAGCTGACCGCCATCGGTAAACCCGGCGAACAGACCGGCATTTATGTCAATGGGGTAAAGCTGCTGGTTGCCACAGTGGGAGCTGCGGCTTCCTCCGTGAAGAGCGATACCACAAAGCCGATTCAGGTTTCCAAGGGGAAAACGTATGTTTTCAAACTGACGGCTGATGCAAAACCGGCCTTTGTTTCGGGAAATTCCCAGGTGTTTCAGGTGAAGTTCCTAAAGCAATCCGGCAAGGATTATTTCTATCAGGTCACGGCAGTCGGTAAATCCGGGCAGTCGGCGGGATTCTATATCAATTCCGGAAAAGCGCCCGTTACGGTCGCCACTGTCGCTTAAATCTGTTCCAATCCGTTCCCGAGCTGGGAAAAAAGAAAGAGGCTGTTTTGCGACAGCCTCTTCATTTTTATCTTGACATAACAATAAATGTTATGGTATAATCCTAAACATAACAACTATTGTTATGTTGGAGGACGATATGGAACGGAAAACCCTTTATCTTACCACGGAAAAGGAACTGAGAACTTATATGCATCCTCTGCGCCAAAAGATTTTGTTCCTTTTGGGGCGTAATAAAGACGGAATGACGGCGAAGCAGCTGGCGGACGCGCTGGGAGTTGCCCCGTCCAGCGCGGGGCATCACCTTGCCGAGCTGGCGGCCGCTGGTCTTGCGGAGCTTGCGCGCACCGAAAAAATTCACGGCTTTACGGCGAAGTTTTACCGGGCGACGAATGTGAGTATCAGTCTGGGAAAGCTTCCCGCAGAGGCGGCGGGCGTCCGGCGCGCGGTGCTGCAGAACCATGTCAGTGAGAATTTTAACCGCTGGGCCGACACGATGGATTCCTCTGACAAATCCGGTGTGCCGTCCTCTCCGGAGATCGGAGAACTTCTTTCAGGTACGCTCTATCTGAGCAAACAGGACATGGCTGTCCTGAACAAGTTCCGCGCCTTCTGCGACGCGCACGCACAGCCGACGGAGGGAACCGCGCCCTATGAATTCACATTGTTCTATGCCCGCACCGGGGATGAAGAATAATAATCTCACTTTCAGAACAGGAGCAGCTATGAAATTGAAAATCAAAGACAGCTTTTCAGCTTACAACGGCCTGCCAAAGGAAATATACCTGTTATTTACCGCCCGCATCATCACCAGCATCGGCTCCTTCGTGCTCCCGCTTCTTACGCTGATTCTTTCCCAGAAGCTGGGCATGTCGGAAACAGAGACCGGAAATTTTGCCGCCCTTTTAATTCTCTCTCAGGGGCCGTGCCTGCTTTTGGGAGGAAAGCTGATCGACGCGATCGGCCAGAAAAAAATGCTGGTTTTCTGCCAGACGCTGGGTGCGCTTTTTTATTTTATGTGCGGATTTACAAAAGACCACACCACGCTTTTGGTGTTTGTCATGATTGCGGCCGATTTGTTTGTAGCCGCCTCTCCTGCATACCAGACCATGGTGGCAAGGCTCACCGTGCCGGACAACAGAAAGGCTTCCTATTCCCTTCTTTATCTCGGGATCAATATCGGCATGGCAGTCAGCCCGCTGATCGGCGGACTGCTGTTTGAAAAGCACCTGCCACTTTTATTTATTCTGGACGCGGGAACGTCCCTGCTGTCGACCGGTCTGATCGCCCTGTACATCAAGCTTCCGAAAGAAAGCCGGCGGGAGGATGCTGATCCTGCCGTTCCTGCGGAGACCGGTAAACACGTTTTCTCAGTCGTGGTATTGAAAAACACCCCGGTGCTGCTCTTTTTCCTTTTATTTCTGTTTGTCTTTGATTTTACCTATATTCAATGGAGCTTTATGCTGCCGCTGCAGTTCCATGAGCTGTACGGATCGAACAGCGCCCGTTTTTACAGCTTTATCAGCATTGTTAACCCCGTCATATGTACCGTCTTTACTCCGCTGCTGACAAAGCTGACAGCGAAATACCATCCTCTTGCGGTTGTGACCGGCGGGGGAATCTGCTACTTTGCGGCTTATATCCTGTTTGCCTTTGCAAAGATTATTCCCGTCTTTTTGGTTGCCGGCGCGCTGTACACCTTTGGAGAGATTTTAGTTGTGATCAATATCGGAGCGTTTATTGCGGAGCATTCCCCCGACGCCTACCTTGGCCGGATGAACGCGGTCCGCCTGTTTCTGCAGGGAACCGCCAATGCGCTGGGTCCGCTGGTGATGGGAAGGGTTTTGCCCTTTTCCGGCTACCGCTTTTCCTGGCTGCTTGTGGCGGCGGTTGCACTGGCAGGCTCCGTGGGAATGTATTTCCTTAACAAAGAAGACTCCAAAGTGCAGGTTCTTCCGATTGGAGGTGGCAATGATGTGTGCACAGAACAGATTCAGTGATTCTCCATCATTTGGAGCGGCGCTTCCAAATACGGCATCAACAAAGCGCCTGTTGCGGTTGCTGCTGCCGCCTGATCTGTTCCAATCAGTTCCCGAAAGGGAGAAAGCCGGCGCGATTTTACGCGTCGGCTTTCCGTATGGATCGGTTCTTTTTTTACAGCTTGAATTCCTCCGCGCTGTGCGGCTTGAGGGCGGGCATGCTCACGGGGGTGCGTTTTAAAGGATCGTAGACAAAACGGCTGCAGCCGCCGTCGGGGTCCAGGTATCTTCCTAGCCTGCACACGCTTGCACCGTCGAAGTCGGAGCTGTTTTCACAGTGCCTGCAGTCTGTTTCTATATGATTGCCGAAAAGCTTTGCTTTCTTTTTTCCAAACATAATTGATTCTCCTGTTGGGTCTCCCGTCCGCCGTAAACGGGACGATTTTTAAAATTCCTGTATTTTCCATCCGAAATTTGACAATATTATTATAACATTATTCTTCCTTCATTTCCAGCTTTTCGCGCGGCAGGCTGAAAATCAGCGCCGCGCAGAGTGCGATCAGCGCGGCGGCTGCGGGAACGGAGCTTGAAAAGTTCCCCGCGAGCTGTTGGGACGTTGTGCTGAACACCTCCACATCCTCCGGAAAGATACCCAGCAGAGCCCAGGTGAGTGCCGCGGCGGTAATGCCGTGGAGCAGACGGAACAGCATAAAACGGGGCAGGTTCACACGGATATTGGAAACTGCGGACAAAACCTGGAAATGGACGCAGACGCCGCCCCAGCCGATCGCGAGCGAAACCGCCCACAGCGGCACCCCGAGCTTCGCAAGGTCGGAGCAGCCGCCCGTTACCTCCAGCAGAGCCGAAAGCCCAGCGGCGGCGCGCGGTCCCGGTGCCCACTGGCGCAGCAAGTTTAGAAAAGCCGCGAACAGAATCACAAAGCAGCACATGTTGATCATGGCGCGCGCCGCGTCCGCGGCGGACAGAATCAGCGCGTCCGCAGCCCGGTTCCTGACGCGCTTTTTCCCCGCCCGGGGAGCGGGAACCTCGTTTTCCTCGCCGATGCTGCACACAAGAGCCAGAATCAGGGATGCGGTAAGCTGTGAAATCAGCAGGATAACTCCTGAGCGCTCGTCGCGCAGAAACCCGACTCCAACGGCGGTAATCACGAACGCGGGGCCGGAATTGACGCAGAAGCAGAGCATGCGGGAAGCCTGTTTTTCGCTGACGGAACCGTTTTCATAAAGCGCCGCGATGCCGCGCGCTCCGGTCGGATATCCGCCGATCGCGCTCATCAGAATGGTCGCGGTACAACTGCCCGGCAGCTTCAGAACACTGCGGCACGGAACCTCAAACACCCGTCCGATTTTTTCCGACAGCCCGCTTTTGACCACGAAAACGGAAAGCACCATAAACGGATACAGCGAGGGGACAAGAATCTGCAGACAGTATCCGATTCCGTTTTTAGCCCCCGCCGTTGCCGCCGCAGGGAAAATCAGCAGCGCACAGGCGGCCAGAAATGTTGCAGTCAGCAGCAGGCCCTGTTTTATTTTCATGACGATCCACCCTTTCCTAACCTTATATATATGTTGCCGCGCGGATATTTACGCCGTGCGCCGCATAGGCTTTATAGGATAAATTCGATGTAGGGCGGGGATTCAATTGGAGAAAAAAATCAATATCCGCAAGCTGACGTCAACGATGCAGATGCCCACTCATATGGAGATAAACGGAAATCAGGAAGTGATTGTCGACGGCTGCAGCGGTGTGCTGGAATACGCAACCGAAGCGGTCAGAATCAAGACGGGAAAACTGATTGTGCGCTTCACGGGGCGCGGCCTGGTCATCAAATGCCTGACGGCGGATTCCCTGGTGGTAACGGGATTCCTGACTGGAATTGAGTTTCTTGTGTGAGGTGGCGGGATGATTTCTTTACATTTGACGCGCTGGCTTCTCGGCTACGCCCGGTTTTCCGTTGTCGGCGGCAGCAAGGAACGCTTTCTGAACAACTGTGCCCGCGCCGGAATCTATCTTTGGGATATTGCGGCGGGGAAAGAGGGCGGAGCCTGTGTTGCCGTAAAAAACTATCGTGCGCTGCGCCCGTGCGCGCGAAGAGCGAACGCAAAGCTGAAGGTTCGCGAGCGGCACGGGTTTCCGTTTGCTACGAAGGGCATCCGCAGGCGCAAGGGGGTTCTGGCGGGCGCCGTCCTGTTTATGGTGATCGTCCATCTGCTGTCGCTCCACGTCTGGAGCATCGAGGTAAAAGGAAATACCTCCATCCCGACCGAACAGATCGAGACGGAGCTGGTGCGCCTGGGCGTTACGCCCGGCGTGCTGAAATCAAGCGTACAGCCCCAGATGCTGCAGCAGAAGCTCATGCTGAAATTCCCCCGGATCGGGTGGCTCTCGGTCAACACCAGAGGATGCTCCGCGGAGGTCCATCTGGAGGAAAAGGTCGACCGGCCGCTGATTGTCGGTGACAAGCGCGAAACGATCTGCAATATCAAGGCGGCCCGTACGGGCCAGATTCTTTCCATGGATGTTTACACCGGTACCGCGCAGGTCAGCGCGGGCGACGCCGTTGTGGAAGGGCAGCTGCTGATCAGCTGTGTCGTCGAGGATAATCTCGGCTACTCCACGCTCAGGCATGCGGCGGGGAAAATCATTGCCGAAACCTCCCGCACCCTTTCGACCGAAGTCGATTTGAAGCGCAGCGAGGTGAAGCCAACGGGGAAAACGCTTACGCGCAGATGCCTTTGCCTGTTTGGCGCGCGCGTGCCGCTCACCTTTGCGGGAAAGCCGCAGGGAAACTACCGGACGGAAGGCGTCCACACCGACCTGAAGCTGATGAACTCCGTTTTGCCCCTGGGCTTTTACGAGGAAAAGTGGACGGAGGAAAGAACGGAAAATATCACGCTGACAAAAGAGCAGGCGCTTGCCGAGGCAAGGAAGCAAATGGAACAGAAAAAGAAGGAGGAACTGAAGGACGCGAAGATCATTTCCGCCAGCGAGGACGCCAAATTTACCGATTCCAGGCTGATTTACACAATCAAAGCAAAATGTGAGGAAAATATTGCCCAGGAATCGGAAATATTAATAAAATAACGATATTTTTGTCATTAATCATGGTGACTTAATAGGCTTACTGTGTTATAATGAACCTAATTTATCTGAGGGAAGGTTTTCCACCGCTGGGCAAATCTTCAAAAGGAGATAGAATGTTTGAACAAAGGATCAATATTGACCGCATGGAACAGGCGGTCGCTCTTTTCGGCAACTTCGATGAAAACATCAGGCTGATCGAAAAAGAGTACCATGTGGGTATTGTCGGACGCGGAAGTGAAATCAAGGTTTCCGGCGATCCGGAAGATGTTGCGCCGGCCGTCCGCGCAATTGACAGCCTGCTGTCCCTCGTCAACCGGGGAGAGGCTTTAAGCGAACAGAACGTCCGTTACT
>UREO01000112.1 GCA_900546895.1 uncultured Oscillospiraceae bacterium | reverse complement strand
TATCATCACCATGGATTACCGCGTACGCGGCTTTACCCGCGACGTGGAAGGGAAAAAGCTGTTTACCGACCAGAAAATCAGCTCGATTCAAAATTTCATTACGCCGGCAACATTAAAGAAATACGATGCCATTGACATCAACGTTTATCAGGCAAATATCTACCATACCAAAATGCTCATCAAGGATATCGTTTTGCAGAACTACCTTTTTAATTC
Source organism: uncultured Oscillospiraceae bacterium (assembly GCA_900546895.1). Lineage (GTDB taxonomy): Bacteria > Bacillota > Clostridia > Oscillospirales > Acutalibacteraceae > Caproiciproducens. The sequence goes on along the minus strand of UREO01000112.1, from coordinate 8,500 downwards.
CGATGTTTATGAAATCCCGCCCAAGCTGCGTCTGGACATTACACAGGCGCTGCGGCAGGAGATGATCGAGATTTTCAGCGGCGAAAACATTTATCAGGAGGGGGGAGCCCAATGAAACAAAATCAGGCCCCCCTCTTTGAAGCACTGGAGCGCGTGCGGGACGGCGGCCTTGTTCCCTTTGATGTTCCGGGGCATAAGCGGGGCAAGGGCAACCGGGAGCTGACCGAGTTTTTGGGCGAACGCTGCCTTTCCGTCGACGTCAATTCGATGAAGCCTCTGGACAACCTGTGCCATCCCACAGGGGTGCTCAAAGAAGCCGAGGCCTTGGCCGCACGGGCCTTTGGCGCGGCACACGCTTTTTTTATGGTGGGCGGTACGACTTCTTCGGTGCAGGCGATGATCCTCTCCCACGTGAAGGCGGGCGAGCGGATTATCCTGCCGCGAAACGTGCATCAGAGCGCGATCAACGCTCTGGTGCTATGCGGTGCGGTACCTGTTTATATCAATCCACAAACCGACAAAAAAATCGGTATCGCACTGGGCATATCGGTCGCCGATGTCAAACGGGCAATCGCGGAGCATCCGGAAGCGAAAGCAATTTTAGTCAATAATCCCACCTACTACGGCATTTGCTCCGATTTAAAACAAATCACCCGGCTGGCCCACGCGCAGGGAATGAAGGTGCTGGTGGATGAAGCCCACGGCACGCACTTTTATTTTGGGAAGGATATGCCGGTATCCGCTATGGCGGCGGGCGCGGATATGGCGGCCGTGAGTATGCATAAATCGGGCGGCTCGCTTACGCAAAGCTCGATCCTGCTGTGCGGGGAGCATGTAAACGCCCACTATGTGCGGCAGATTATCAACCTGACCCAAACCACCAGCGCGTCTTACCTGCTGCTTTCCAGCCTGGACATTTCCCGCCGCAACCTCGCTCTGCGCGGGGAAGAACAGTTTGAAAAGGTCAAGCGCTTTTCGCAGTATGCCCGGGAGGAAATCAACAAGCTGGGTGATTATTACGCCTACGGCAGGGAGCTGTGCAACGGCGACAGCGTTTTTGATTTTGACGCCACTAAGCTTTCGGTCAACACTCGTGCTCTGGGTCTGGCAGGCATCGAGGTCTACGATATTCTTCGCGAGGAATATGATATTCAGGTGGAATTCGGTGATTTGGGAAATATCCTTGCCTACATTTCACTGGGAGATAAAAATAAGCATATCGAACGGCTCATCAGCGCTCTGGGCGAAATTCGGCGACTGTACAAGCGCCCTGTCAGAGAGATGCCTGAAAGCGAATATATCAGCCCCGATGTGGTGCTTTCCCCGCAGGCGGCCTTTTACGACGATAAGCAGAGTTTGCCGCTTGCACAGTGCGCGGGCAGGATATGTGGCGAATTTGTGATGTGCTATCCGCCCGGAATTCCGATTCTTGGCCCGGGCGAGCGTGTTACCGGGGAAATTATCGCATACATTCAGTATGCAAAGGAAAAAGGCTGCTTGCTTACAGGGCCGGAGAGCATGGATGTCAGCAGGCTGAATGTGCTGAAAGGAGAACAGTGATGGATGATTTATGGTACAGCGAATATGACACGCCCAACGTGCGCTTTTCCATTAAGGTAAACGCGCAGTTGCACAGCGAGCAAAGCGATTATCAAAAAATCGCCGTGTATGATTCCCCCGAGTTCGGGCGCTTTTTGACGCTGGACGGCGTGCTGATGCTCACCGAGCGGGACGAGTTTATCTACCACGAGATGATTACTCACGTTCCGATGGCTGTCGGCCCGGATGTCAAACGGGTACTGCTGATCGGCGGGGGAGACGGCGGCGCAGCCAGAGAGCTCGGTAAATATCCGGACATTGAGCAGATCGACGTGGTAGAGATTGACCGGCGCGTGGTCGCCGTCTGCAAACAGTATCTGCCTCAGACCGCCTGCGGGTTTGATAATCCAAAGATCCGGCTGCATTTTAACGACGGTCTGCGCTTTGTCCGTTCCGCACAGGACGAATACGACCTGATCATCGTCGATTCCACCGACCCCTCGGGACCGGGTGAAGTACTTTTTACCAAAGAGTTTTACGGCAACTGCATGAAAGCGCTGCGCCGGAACGGGATTATGGTCAACCAGCACGAAAGCCCCTTCTATAGCGAGGACGCCAAAGCCATGAAGGCGGCGCATAAGCGGATTGTTTCGGCTTTTCCTCTGGCCCGTGTCTATCAGGCGCATATCCCCACCTATCCCTCGGGGCAGTGGCTGTTCGGTTTCGCCTCCAAGGGGCTGCATCCGCTGAAGAATCTGGATGCGGAACGCTGGAATGCCCTGGGCATTCCTACACGTTATTACAATACCAATCTGCACAGGGGTTCGTTTTATCTGGCAAATTACATCGAGGAGGCGCTGAGCGAAAATGAATAGGAATCTGCAGTGCTTTTTGTCCTGCGAAGCACAGTATGACGAAGCGGATATCGCGCTCTTTGGCGTGCCGTTTGACGGTACGACCTCCTTTCGCCCCGGCGCACGCTTCGGCCCCGCCGCAATCCGCGGCGAAAGCTTTGGGCTTGAAACCTACTCGCCGTACTGCGGCCGCGACCTTACCGACTGCCGTATCTTTGACGGCGGCGATTTAGAGCCGCCCTTCGGTAATCCCCGGCGGATGCTCGCACTGACACAGGAGTATGCCGCACGGGTGTTGGAGGACGGCAAGCTGCCCGTTATGCTGGGCGGCGAACACTTGATTACCCTTGGTGCGGTGCGGGCGGTGCTGGAGCGCTATCCCGGGCTGCATGTCATCCACTTTGACGCGCATACCGACCTGCGCAGCGATTATCTGGGCGAGGAGCTTTCTCACGCCACGGTCATGCGGCAGATCTGGAAGCTAGTGGGGGACGGCAGGATCCACCAGTTCGGCATCCGCAGCGGAGAGCGGTACGAATTTGAATTTGCTGGGGCCCATACCGATCTTCATCCGTTCAACCTGCACGATTTCGAGTCGTTTCTGCCCCGTTTGGCGGGAAAACCCGTCTACTTCTCGCTGGATTTGGATTTGCTGGATCCCTCTGTGTTTTGCGGCACGGGCACTCCCGAACCGGGCGGAGTCGGTTTTCAGGAGCTCTTAGACGCCGTCCTGCAGCTGCACCGGCTGAATATTGTAGGCTGTGATATCAACGAGCTATCCCCCCACTACGACCATAGCGGGGCTTCCACAGCCGTCGCCTGTAAAATCGTCAGAGAATTACTATTACAGCTAAAAGGAGAAATGGAAAATGGGTAAATGTATGATCATCGGCTGCGGGGGTGTGGCGGGCGTTGCCATCCACAAGTGCTGCCAGAACAGCGATGCCTTTGAAGAGATTATGATTGCCAGCCGCACCAAATCGAAATGCGACGCTCTGAAGGATTCGCTGCAGGGCAGTACCAAAACCAAAATCCACACCGCGCGGGTAGATGCCGACAAGGTGGACGAGCTGGTTGCGCTGATCCGGGACTTTCAGCCCGATGTCGTCCTGAATCTGGCCCTGCCATATCAGGATCTAAGCATTATGGAAGCCTGTCTTGCCACCAAAACGCACTACGTTGATACCGCTAATTACGAACCGACCGATACCGCCAAATTTGAGTATAAGTGGCAGTGGGATTATCGCGAACGCTTTCGCGAGGCGGGTATCTGCGCGCTGCTGGGCAGCGGCTTTGACCCCGGCGTAACCGGCGTATTCTCGGCCTATGCGCTCAAGCACCAGTTTGATGAAATCAATGAGATCGATATCCTCGACTGCAACGGCGGTGACCACGGGTATCCCTTTGCCACCAACTTTAACCCCGAAATCAACATCCGTGAGGTGTCTGCCAAAGGCAGCTACTGGGAAGACGGGGGCTGGGTGGAGACCGAACCGATGGAGATCAAGCGCCGGTACGACTTTGCAGGAGTAGGGCCCAAGGATATGTATCTGCTGCATCATGAGGAAATCGAAAGCCTCGCTCTCAACATCCCCGGTATCCGCCGCATCCGCTTTTTCATGACCTTTGGCGAGAGCTATCTGACCCATCTGAAGTGCTTGGAAAACGTGGGCATGACCTCCATCAAGCCGATTCTGTACGAGGGGCGCGAGATTGTACCCCTGCAATTTTTAAAGGCGGTCCTGCCCGACCCTGCCTCGCTTGGCCCGCGCACGGTCGGCAAGACGAACATCGGCTGCATCTTTCAGGGAAAAAAGGACGGCAGGGATAAAACCTACTGTCTCTACAATATCTGCGACCATCAGGAATGCTATCGTGAGGTAGGCTCCCAGGCGATTTCGTATACCACCGGCGTGCCCGCCATGATCGGCGCTATGCTGGTGATGAACGGCAAATGGAACAAACCGGGGGTCTGGAACATGGAGGAATTTGACCCCGATCCGTTCATGGACGCACTCAATCAATGGGGGCTGCCGTGGATCGAAGACTTTGCCCCCGTTCTGGTGGAATGATGGACCCTCGTGTTTTTACGCTCCCCACCCCTTGCTATGTGGTGGATGAGGCGCTTCTCATAAAAAATCTGGAAATCCTCCGCGACACCGCCCGGCGGGCCGGCTGTAAAATTCTGCTGGCGCAAAAAGCCTTCTCAATGTTTGCAGTCTATCCGCTGATCGGGCAATATCTTGATGGAACCACTGCAAGCGGGCTTTTTGAAGCAAGGCTGGGGCACGAAGAAATGGGAGGCGAAACGCATGTTTTTTCGGCCGCTTATCTTGAAAATGATTTTGAGGAAATATTAAGAATCTGCGACCACATTACTTTCAATTCCTTTTATCAGTGGGAACAGTATAGGTGCCGGTCGCTCGCTTCCGGCAAAAGTTTCGGAATCCGGATCAATCCGGAGCATTCTACGCAGGAGCACAGTATCTACGACCCCTGTGTGGCCGGTTCAAGGTTAGGGGTAACACTCCGGAATTTTCGTCCGGATCTGCTCGAGGGGATTGACGGACTGCATTTTCACACTCTGTGCGAGCAAAACAGCGATGCGTTAATGGAAACACTGGCGGCGGTAGAGGACAAGTTCGGCGCATTTTTGTCGCAGATGAAATGGGTGAATTTCGGGGGCGGGCACCATATCACCCGCCCGGATTATGACCGGGACGCGCTGATCGCCTGTATCCGGCGCTTTCGGGAGAAATACGGTGTCGAGGTTTACCTTGAGCCGGGGGAAGCGGTGGCGCTGAATGCGGGCTTTCTGGTAACCAGTGTGCTGGATATTGTAAAAAACGGCGTCGAAACAGCCCTGCTGGATGCTTCGGCGGCCTGCCATATGCCCGATGTGATCGAGATGCCCTACCGTCCGCCCCTTTACGAAAGCGGAAAAGCCGGCGAAAAAGCATACACCTACCGTCTTGCGGGGGCCACCTGTCTGGCGGGAGACGTCATTGGGGATTACTCCTTCGATCATCCCTTAAAGCCGGGAGACCGCCTTGCCTTCTGCGATATGGCGATCTATTCGATGGTAAAAAACAATACCTTTAACGGGATTTGTCTGCCATCCATCGCACTGCGCAGGCAAAACGGCGAACTGACGGTGATCAGGCGCTTTGGGTACGCTGATTTCAAAAGCAGATTATCTTAATAATATTTTCATTTACCGATTCTGCCGAAGGGTGGAAAAATGCCTCTGTCCTGGTTTTAGCAGGATAGAGGCATTTTTGCATCCGCATTTAATCACAGTGGCAGCGTGGCAGCCAATTTAAAACATCTTGGATATGGGCATCCCAGAAATTCCAATCATGTACCCCGGAATGTTTTTCATATTTTAAGTCGATTTTTAAATCTTTTACTTTATTATAAAAGGATTCATTCGCTGCAAAAATAAAATCTTCCGTTCCACAGGTCATATATAATTTAGGCATGGACTTTCCGGATTTAAGCTGAGTTGAAAGCAGTTCAAGCAAATCATTGCGCGTACCCTCAATGCGACCATTGTCAGAGAAAACAGCCAGCTTATAACTGCCCGGCATTTTTACCGCGTGGGCTTCCGTACTGTTTAGCAGGGCCTGCATGTCCAGAGCGCCGGAAAGGGAAGCCGCCGCGCCATAGGTTTCGGGGCACTCAAACGCACAGCGGAACGCGCCGTAGCCGCCCATGGAAAGGCCCGCAATAAAGGTCTCTCCGCGCTTCCTGCTGAGAGGGAAAATCCTGCTTAAAAACTGCGGTAATTCCCGTGTGATATAGGTAAGGTACGGCTCTCCTTTGTCCATGTTTACATAATTACTGTTTTCAGCGGAGGGCATAACAACCGCGATGTTCCTTTCCTGCGCGTAACGCTCCGCGTTTGCCAAGCGCCCCCAGTCGGTACAGTCGCCGTAACTGCCGTGCAGCAAATAAAGAGTGGGGTATGTTTTGCCCGGAGCATCATTATCAGCCGTCCGTTCCTCTAAATAATCATCGGCACTTGTTGTAGGAATAAAGACCATGACATTGGCATTTTTCTGTAGGCTCGGAGAATAAAAATTACATTGTATATGTGCCATTTTATCGCCCCCTATTCTTTAACTGAATCTTCTGCCAGCGGTAACCAATCGAGCACTCGCTGGATATGAATGTCCCAATAATCCCAATCATGAATTCCGGGGTGCTCCTCGTAAGTAAGGTCTGCGCCGAGAGATTCCAGACGGGCGTGGGCGCGCTGGTTTGCCTTGTAAATAAAGTCTTCCGTGCCGCAGCTCTGAAAAATTGCGGGCAGCGGCCGGTTTTCCGCTTTGCGTCTGGCAATCAGCGCAAACAGGTCGGCGTCGCTTCCTTCCACTTCTTCAGGATGCTCAAATATAACATCCCAGCGGAAAGGCCCTTGAATAGTTCCCTCGTTGATCTCCCTCATCAGCCCTACAAGATCGATCGCACCGGACAGGCTTGCGCATGCCGCATAATTTTCAGGCTTTTGGCAGGCCATGCGCACAGCGCCGTATCCGCCCATAGAAAGCCCTGCTGTAAAAGTGTTTTCTCTCCTGCGGCTGATTGGGAACATTGACTGAACAAATTGCGGCAGCTCTTCGGTAAGATAGGTAAGGTAAGCACTGCCACGGTACATATCCTGATAGAAGCTGTTGGATGCGCTTGGCATTACGACCGCCAGCTTATGATTTTGCGCATATTTTTCAATACTTGTAAGTCGCATCCAATCCATGTAGTCACCGTATGCGCCATGCAGCAGATATAATACCTGAAACTTCGCTCCGTCGTAGAAATAATCCGATTTTTTATGATTTAACAGTTCGTCGGAATTCGGGGTAGGGATAAAAACATTAATGTCCGTATTAAAGCATAATGAAGTAGAAAAGAAATTTACCTGAAAAAAAGCCATCGTTTTCTTCCTTTCATTCTGGAATGATAAGCCTTGGGGTTCCGGCAATACAGGCTTCAATTTCCTCTTTATCCGGCATCGCCGGTATGGCGCCTTTCTTGGTGGTAGTAAGGCTTCCCGCAGCGTTTGCAAAATCAAGCAATCGATTCATTTGCTCTGCGTTAAGATTTTCCGATTTCCGGTTGTCCTTTAAGAGCCAGGCAAGTGCCGCTCCCCAAAAAGCGTCGCCGGCGCCGGTAGTATCCACACAGGGGGCATTAAAGGTATCGGAAGAAAATGAGCCCGCTTCCGTAAGACAAAAACACCCTTTCGGCCCCAGTGTCACAGCAAGCAGCTGCATTGGATAAGCATGGAACAGCTGCTCTGCGGCGCTTTTTAAATTCTGATTGTTTGTTAAGAATACCAGTTCTTCTTCCGATACCTTGACGAGATCTGCCAACTCCAGACCAGCCAGTATTTCAGATCGTGCTGTTTCCAAACTGTCCCATAAAGGCGGGCGCAGATTCGGGTCATAGGATATCCTTGCACCGGCCTGCTTTGCTGCCGTCACAGCCTTGAGTGTGGCGGTACGTGAAGGTTCACAGGTAAGCGACACAGAACCGAAATGTAAAATACGGGCGTTGCATATTTCTTTCAGTGGCAGCTCGTCCGCCCGCAGCATTACATCGGCAGTGCGGTCCCGGTAAAAGGTAAAGCTCCGATTACCGGTTGCATCCAGTTGGACAATGGCAAGCGTTGTTGCGTGACTTTTACTCTGTAAAACGTATCCGGTATCTACATTCGCAGCTTTAATATGATCATACAGGAAAGCACCGAAACGGTCATGTCCCACTTTGCTCACCATGGCGGTGGAGGACCCGAGCTTTGCCGCCATAGCCAGTACGTTTATCGGCGCGCCCCCGGGGTTTCCTTCCATATATAATTTTCCATCCGCCTGTGTGCATACGAAATCGACCAGGCACTCTCCTATGGCAATAATATCGTATTGTTGCTTCAACTGAAAAACCTCTCTCACTCTAACATTTGCAATCCGCCCGGGGAACGTGTGGTCATACCTAAACCATAAATTCCGCGAAGCGGAACATCTTCTGCCATGGGGCAGGGGGTTCTGTCAATAAACTGATAAACTTCCAGTGTTAACCCCTGACGGGAAACCATGTCGCATAAAATACGG
>UREO01000111.1 GCA_900546895.1 uncultured Oscillospiraceae bacterium | reverse complement strand
TGAAAAAGAACTTCTCATCCCGACTCGACGACCAGAGATGGAAGCTCTTTTTAATAATGTGATGAATAAAGATTATTGCTCCGTTTTCACATCGGCTCGTTTTTTTTCGCTGATGCGCAGAACAATATTACCCGCATCGGCCTGTAGTTCAATTTTATCGCTTTGGAATTCTGGGATATCACCGATTGTAATCGTCGTCCCGATCGGCATATTTTCAAGATTGACGGTAACGGTATCAAGCAAGTATTCCGGTTCGGCGGCGTGAGGAACCTGCATCTGCATTTGTTCCAAAACGCCCGTTACTTTTTCCTTGTTGATAAGCACAATATCTGCAACGCTGTTGAACTTTTTTCCTTCCGCCAATACCTGAAAACTGACATGGACTATTTCGTCGTTCATACTGTCATATTCCAAATCCTTAATGAGCGTAGGATAGGTCTTTCCATCCACCTGAATATTTACCTTGCTTCCGTTGCGCTTGGTTCGCTGGAGTTGTCTGGCCGCCCTCTGATCGATTTGGACGGAGAGAGACTCCTTCAATCCCGCGCCAAAGATAACACACGGCACAATTCCTGAACGTCTTAGTTGTTTGGCCTTTGCGGCCGGGTCGCGCTTCTGCGCCAAAATGGTATTCATCTTAGCTCCTCCTACTAAAAAATTTTTGGTGTCTTTTAAAAAAAGAAGGGCTTTTTATAGTACGCCAATCGGCGCAATACCAAAAGCCCTTCTTAAAGACGGTTCTTTTATATTTAATTTTTATTAGTATAACACAGATTTAAGAAAAAAGCAAATCTGTAAGACTTGTCTTACACCTAACGTGTGGGTTTAAACGATCAGTTGGTTTTCTTATTGTTGGTACGCCCTAAAATATAGTCTACACTAACACCGTAGAAATCCGCCAAAGCACAAAGAACGTGCGGCGGAACCATCCGCTGACCGCTTTCATAGTAGGCATAGCTGCGCTGGGGTACATTGATTGCCCTTCCGACTTTTTCCTGCGTTAAATCCGCATTCTCGCGCAGAGAACGAATGCGCTTATATTTTTCCATTTATATCACCAATACCAGTATAGATAAGAACAATTTGTTCTATTGATATTTTGAACATATTGTTCTAAAATATACTTTAGGTGAATATAATGCCAGATTATAAAGAAATGTATTTGAAGATGTTACAGGCATCCGAACAGGCTGTCAATATTCTGATTGAAGCTTTTTCCCCGCATTTGCGCCGGGGTTCGATTCCCCATCATTCTATAGAGACAAAGTGCCCGATTATTATCAACAGGACATGTTTCATAAGCTTCATGTTATGCTCAATATGTTGTCTTAGATATAATCCACTTAACCGCCTCAGAAAGATTTGTGGCGATGTAAGAAGCCTTTCTAACATCCCATTTATCTGAGTGTTTTATTAAAGAATCATTTCCACACCCTGTTTTTACTAAAACAATCTTCATTTTTGCATTAATCCCTGCCAGCATATCACTCCATCTATCCCCAATTACATAACATTCAGTACGATTCAACCCATATTTTGTTATCATGGTTTCCAACATGTATGTACCTGGCTTTCGACATTTACACAGGTCAGATGGCAAATGTGGGCAAACACATACATCATCAAATTTGAACCCAAACAATTCATCCTCAAATTCTTTTTGCGATACTTTACCCATTGCGATATCAGGTTGATTAGTAAAAGCAATTACCTTGAATCCTGAAGCTTTAAGAAGTTCAATGCTATCAAGTACATTGTCATATAATACAAAATTTTGGGGATAAGTCGCTTCTGTATCCCCGCCCATTGTGCCATCTCTATCAATAAATACCGCTCTCATATAAATGTGTTACCTTTCGTGAAATATAAATAATTTGAAGTTGAAATATGCCTTTTAAGTATAACAGAAAATCAGACTAAGTATAGATTGTATCTATCTTAGCCTCATAACCATGGAGCGGGAGAGGGGAATCGGGCGGTCGTACATTCGCCCGCGTTCCGCGAGTCCCTGCTTTTTTCCCGGCGCGCAGGCCACCCCTTTTTTTCTCCGCACTTGCGCCGGGGTTCGATTCCACCATCTTTCGCAAAAAAAGAACCCGGCCTAATCCGGCCGGGTTTCTTTTTTTGGAGCGGGAGAGGGGAATCGAACCCCCGTCATCAGCTTGGGAAGCTGATGTTCTACCATTGAACCACTTCCGCATGTGCATTATTTTATCATAAAAACTTTAAAGAATCAAGTGAAAAATTCATTCCACAATTTCAGTGAACAATTTTTCATTCGTGGAAGCCTTATTGCCGACAGTGACAAGAACATATCTTCCCTGCTGCACGATTACAAAATTTTTCAGCAGATTGTACTGTTCGGGATTCAGGCTTTTAAAACCCGCAGCCTTGGAATTGATGTGGTTGGCGGCGGCGGCTTTCAACTCGGGAAACTTTGATTTATCCGTCAGCAAAAAACAGGCGATTTCCGAAGCGCTGTCGGACGATTTGCTCATGTACAGCGAACTGTCGGTAATAATCCCGTCGGGAATACTGTAGTGCTTTGACAGCTGATTCTGGCTAACCTCAATCATATCGGAATAATGCATTTCACTGATAATTTCAGCGGTAATACTGGAGGGAGAAGGCCCCACCGAATTTTCTTTCACATTTTTGGCCCAAAAAAAGGAACCCCCAAAAATAGCAAACGCAATCAGCAGCGCGGCTATGGAGAATATTTTCCATCCCTTCCGGCTCAAAACTATTCTGCTCAATTTCTCGCCCCCACCCCACTACTATTATTGTGTATTTTAACGCATGACGGAAACGACTTAATTTCATTTGGGAATATTTTCAAAATATAACAGCATTTTATGGAAATTTCGGAATGTTTTTGTAGAAGCGGAAAAAACGCTTTAAAAGCCTCTAACTTTACATAATCCTCAACATAATATTTCTAAAATATCATAATAAGCGATTTCTTCCACACTTTCAACCGAGTTTTCAACATATTCACCTTACAGGAACCCGATTTTTTCCCCTATTTCAACTTATCAAATGAACGGTGGAAAGAAAGCGGTGGAATAATATTAGGTTTCACAGGTTGACATAAGAACCGATTGAGTTGGCTGGCGCGCAAAAGGAAAGGGCCGGATGATGATACATCCGGCCCCGAACAAAAAGGAAATCAGTCTTTTGATTTTTCAGCAACCTGAGTGACCGCTTTTGCAACAAATGCAGCAACCGCCATAGAACCAATATCGCCGTCCTTGCGGCTGCGCACGGAAACGGTACCTTCCTGCGCCTCTTTATCCCCGATAATGAGCATATAGGGAATTTTCTGAAGCTGCGCTTCGCGGATCTTATATCCGATCTTCTCATTGCGGTTATCAATTTCACAGCGCAGACCAGAGGCATTCAGCTTATCATAAATCTTCTGCGCGTAAGAGCGGGTATTCTCGGAAATTGGTAGGACCTGCACTTGTACCGGAGCGAGCCACAGCGGAAACGCCCCTGCGTATTGTTCCGTCAAAATGCCGATAAATCGTTCGATACTTCCGAACACAACACGATGAATCATGATCGGGCGATGTTTTGCACCGTCCGCACCGGTATATTCCAGCTCAAACCGTTCCGGCATCTGGAAGTCCAGCTGAATGGTACCGCACTGCCAGGTTCTTCCGATACAGTCGGTAAGGTGGAAGTCAAGCTTCGGACCGTAGAAGGCACCGTCCCCTTCGTTTACCTCAAAGCTGTACCCCAGTTCGGTGATGGCGTCACGCAAAGCATTCGTCGCTATATCCCAGTCTTCTTTTGATCCCATGGAATCCTCCGGTTGGGTGGAAAGCTCAATGTGATACTCAAATCCAAACGTTTTATACACCTTGTCAATTAAGCGTACAACGCCCTTGATCTCATCCTTAATCTGCTCTTTGGTCATGAAAATATGGGCGTCGTCCTGCGTAAAACAGCGAACGCGCATCAACCCGTGCAGCGCGCCGGAAAGCTCGTGCCGGTGAACGAGCCCCAGTTCCCCCATACGCAGCGGCAAGTCCTTGTAAGAACGCATTTTCGTCTTATACACCAGCATGCCGCCCGGACAGTTCATCGGTTTAATAGCGTAGTCTTCGTCGTCAATGACTGTCGTGTACATATTTTGCTTATAATGACCCCAGTGACCGCTTCTCTCCCACAGCTTGCGATTCAGAATCATCGGTGTGGAAATTTCCTGATAACCGGCTTCCCGGTGAATCTGCCGCCAGTAATCGATCAGCAAATTCTTCAATACCATGCCCTTCGGCAGGAAAAACGGAAATCCCGGCCCCTCCTCCATAATGGTAAAAAGCTCCATATCTTTCCCGATTTTGCGGTGGTCGCGCTTTTTTGCTTCTTCCATCATGTTCACGTAGGCTTCCAGCTGGGACGCTTTCGGGAAGGAGATGCCGTAAACACGCTGCAGCATCTTATTTTTGGAATCGCCGCGCCAGTAAGCGCCCGTGCAGTTCGTGAGTTTAACGGCTTTTACGCAGCCGGTACTCATCAGATGGGGGCCGGCGCAAAGGTCGGTGTAGTCTCCCTGACGGTAAAAACTGATCTTTTCCCCTTTACCGGAATGCTCCTCGATCAGTTCCACCTTGTATTTCTGGTTTTCCTTCTTCATCAGTTCAACCGCTTCCGCGGGGTCAAGTTCAAAGCGCTCGATCGGGATATTTTCCTTGATGATCTTTTTCATTTCCGCTTCGATTTTCGGAAGATCTTCCGGGGTCAGAGAGCGTTCCAGATCAATATCATAATAGAAACCGTTGTCCACCGCCGGGCCGATGGCGAAGCCGGCGCCGGGGAACAGCCTTTTTATCGCCTGCGCCATGATATGCGAGGTGGTATGCCAATAAGCTTTCTTGCCCTCTTCGCTGTCAAACGTGAGGATTTCCAGCTCACAGTCGCCGGTTACGGGCGTTCGCAGATCCACTGCCTTTCCATCTATTTTACCGACACAGGCGGCTTTGTACAGGCCCATGCCGATCGACTTTGCGATTTCGGCCACCGTGGTGCCGTTTTCAAACTCCTTGACGTTCTCTTGCAGTTTTACTTTTACCATATCTTTCACTCCTTCAAATAAAAAAAGCCTTACCCCAAAAAGGGGCAAGGCTATCGCTCGCGGTTCCACCCAATTCAGCGGATAAATCCGCTCTCATTGCAGCAGGTAACGGTGCTGCCCGGCATGCCTTTAGCAACCTGCGTTCGGCACACACTCGGAGGCGGTGTCCTTTCTGCCAAACTGCGCGCATGCTTTCAGCTGCTGCATGCGCTCTCTGTTGCAATTGCACGGCGGTAAAGGCTTCCTCGTCAACATTTTTTACATATTTTTATATATTGTTTATATTAGCACCGTCTGCGGAGCTTGTCAACGGACGGCTGGGCGATTTGTTACTATTATACAGATTTTTTTTGGATCATGTGACTGAAACAACAATCGTCCTTAAATAATATGAACAGTTTGTATCGATTACAAGCGATATTTCTTGACATTAGGGTACCAGAAGTAATACAATTATGAATAAGATGCACCTGTATGCATTCATGGGCTTAACGCACCCATCTTAATTAATTTTAAACTAAAATATTGAAAAAGTAAGAAAGACAAGGAGGTGCCAACAATTGACCACAGCCACTGTTAGTTTGCTAACATGTATTATCATTGCGCTTGTCTGCGCGGTGATTGCAGGTATTATTGCTTTCTTAGGCGGAATCGCCCACCGGAAAAAGCAGGCCGAGTTTACCATAGGTTCCGCTGAGCTGGAAGCCAAAAGAATTGTCAGCGACGCGATTAAATCATCCGAAGCCAAAAAGAAAGAAGCTGTTTTAGAGGGCAAGGACGAAATCCACCGTTTGAGAAACGAGTCGGAACGCGAGCTGAACGAACGAAGAAAAGAAGTACAGCGTCAGGAACGCCGCATCCAGCAGAAGGAAGAAACCTTGGATAAAAAAATGGAAAGTCTGGAAGCGAAGGACGAAATCCTGACCAATAAAAACAAACAGGCGGACGAAAGGCTTGCCGAAGCGGAAGCCGTAAAGAAAAGCCAGTTTGATATGCTGGAACGGATCTCCGGATTCACCGTGGATCAGGCAAAAGATTATTTACTGAAGAATCTGGAAGACGAGCTTACCCATGAAAAAGCCGTCAAGCTGATGGAATTTGAGCAGCAGACCAAGGAAGACGCCGAGAAATCCGCGCGGGAAATCATTTCAATGGCAATTCAGCGCTGTGCGGCGGATCATGTGGCGGAAGCCACCATTTCCGTTGTTCCGCTGCCAAATGATGAGATGAAGGGCCGTATTATTGGACGTGAGGGAAGAAATATCCGGGCGATTGAAACTCTGACTGGTGTCGATCTGATTATTGACGATACTCCGGAAGCGATTACCCTTTCCAGTTTTGAGCCTGTTCGCCGCGAGGTGGCCCGCATTGCACTGGAGCGTTTGATTGCGGACGGCAGAATTCATCCCGCAAGAATAGAGGAAATGATAGAGAAGGCGCGCCGCGAGGTGGATGCCACCATCAAACAGGAAGGCGAGCGTGCTGTGATTGAGGCCGGAGTGAATGGAATCCACCCCGAGCTGATCAAGCTGCTGGGACGGTTGCGTTACCGCACCAGCTACGGACAAAATGTTTTGAATCATTCGCTGGAGGTTGCTTTTTTATCCGGTGTGATGGCTTCCGAACTTGGTTTGGATCCTACAATCGCACGCAGAGCCGGTTTGCTGCATGATATCGGCAAATCGCTCGACCATGAAATTGAAGGTTCCCATGTCGACATCGGTGTCGACGTGGCTCGCAAATACAAGGAAAGCGAAACCGTTATCCACGCAATTCACGCTCATCACAACGATGTGGAGCCGAAAACAGTCATCGCCTGCATTGTACAGGCGGCAGACGCAATTTCAGCCGCCAGGCCGGGCGCAAGGCGTGAAAACCTTGAAAATTATATCAAACGGCTTGAAAAGCTGGAGGAGGTCGCCTCTTCCTTTGACGGTGTGGAACGCTGCTTTGCGATTCAGGCCGGCAGAGAGATTCGGGTCATTGTAAAGCCCGAAATGATCAGCGACGACAAAATGGTGCTTCTGGCCCGTGATATCTGCAACAAGATTGAAAACGAGCTGGAATATCCGGGACAGATCAAGGTAAACATAATCCGTGAAAGCCGCGCGATTGAGTACGCGAAGTAACTGGTAGAACGTACTAATGGCGCATAAGCGGCGGAGCGTAATATAGGGCGTTTCGGCGCATTGGGGAGAAGTTTTTTGGGGGACAGCGAAAGCTGTTCCCCTATTCATTTCTTCCACACCTTTCTAATTACCGGGGAACTTTTCCCGTTTTCGCCTGTTTTGACGGATAACAGGGTCGGCGTAAATGTGTATTTAGGGATTTACTTGATAAAAATAAACTGTTACAATAAATGTATTACAGAACAGCCCGCAGAAACACTGGGGCATCCACATAGAAGGTAGGCTTTCAAATGAACATTCTTGCAATCGGCGACGTTGTCGGCAGCATCGGCTGCCGCTTTCTTCGCCAGCGTCTTCCGGTATTTAAAAAAATGAAGGGAATCGATCTGGTCATTGCAAACGGTGAAAATTCCGCCGACGGAAATGGGCTGACTCCCGTTTCCGTCCAGTTCCTGTATGACAGTGGCGTGGACGTGATCACCGCCGGCAACCACAGCTTCCGCCGCAAAGAAAGCTACGAGCTGTTTGATTCCAGCGAATCTCTGATTCGTCCCGCAAATTATCCGTCCTTGGCTCCCGGCAGGGGCGCCTGTATTGTAGACATGGGGCGGGTCCAGGTAGGCGTCATCAATCTGATGGGGACAGTTTACATGGAGAGTCTGGACTCCCCGTTCGACACGGCCGACCGCCTGCTTGCGGACATGCCTGAAATCACGCTGATAGACTTTCACGCGGAGGCGACCGGGGAAAAACGTTCCTTCGGCTATTATCTGGACGGGCGCGTTTCGGCGGTTTTCGGCACGCACACCCACGTTCAGACCGCGGACGAATGTGTGCTTCCGCAGGGGACCGGGTATATCACGGACCTGGGCATGACGGGACCCATCCAATCCGTGCTCGGCGTAAAGCCCGAACTGGTCATAGAGAAGATGAGGACCAAAATGCCGGTCCGTTTTGCGTTGGCCGAGGGCGACTGCAAAATGGAATGCGCCCTGTTTCAGATCGATGAAAAAAGCGGAAAAACCGTTTCTGTGGAGCGGATTCAGATTCAATAAACAGCAATTCGTTTGTTTTTACAGTTTTTTTTTCATAATTTACATGTTTTTGGTAAATACTACTTGCAAAACTTTGTGTTTCGTTTTATGATGATACTATGATTTTGCATAGTCTGGAGGATGGCCTATGGAAATATTGAAAGTATCGTCAAAGTCAGCGCCGAATTCCGTTGCGGGCGCAGTCGCAGGAGTGATTCGCGAAACAGGGTCTGTCGAGTTGCAGGCTGTCGGCGCAGGCGCCACCAATCAGGCAATTAAGGCCATTGCAATCGCACGCGGATACCTTGCCCCATCTGGAATCGACGTTGTCTGCATCCCAGCCTTTGCCAGTGTAATGATCGACAATGAAGAACGCACGGCGATTAAGTTGATTGTTGAGCCCAGATAGTACCGGCCCGTATGGATATCCTCACATGATGTGAGGATATTTTTTATGGCGCCCTATGCTCTTTTTCCACCGCGCCGGAAGGCCGCGAGAAATTAAGATTGAATCTGCCTGTGCACTATGATATAATATTAGAATGAAAAATAAGGTAATGCAAT
>UREO01000110.1 GCA_900546895.1 uncultured Oscillospiraceae bacterium | reverse complement strand
GCAGTACACGTTCCAAGTCAAAGCCAAGCCTGCTCCGGCGATTGAGGAGTACGTTTGCTTTGGCTTTTTTGTGCAGAATAAAATATTTACCGGAGGTGCTGTTTATGGATTTTGACGCTTTTACCGGAGGGATTGAGCCGGGTGGACTCCGCAGCAAAAACCAAATACGCATATTAATCTGCTATCTGCTGTCAAGTCTGGATGCACCGCTTTCAAAAAGCGATATTGTAAATATTATTCAGGACAACGGGCTGGCGAACTATTTTGAAGTCACCGACGCGCTGGCGGAGCTGATCGAAAAAGGGAACGTCATTGTCAGCGGAGAAAAGGACGAGCTCTGTTCGGCAAGCAGCACCGCCCGGATGATCGCCAAACAGCTGGACAGGGCGCTTCCCCACGTTGTACGGGACAAAGCGGTCGCGGCCGCGATCAATCTGCTGGCCAGAACAAAGCGTGAAAGGGAAAACAAGGTGGAGATCACAAAAACCGAACGGGGCTACAACGTCGTCTGCCATATTTCCGGCGGCGATATGGATTTAATGAACTTTACCCTGCACGTACCGGATCTGTATCAGGCCAACATGGTGAAGCACAACTTTCACCAGTCGCCGGAAAACGTCTACCGGATGCTGCTGGCGCTGGTGACCGGAAACAGCGAAATGGCCGCCGATATCCTAAAAGACCACACGGCGGCGCTCAAATAAAACAAAAAAGACGGGCAAAGCCCGCCTCAAGCTGTCGATAAATTCACTTCTCCTCTTTCGGCTCCCTCTTTGGGGGAGCTGGCGCGCTCGGCGCGACTGAAGGAGTGGGGAGTTTGAGGGAACCGGACTCCCCAGTCAGGCTTCGCCTGCAGCCCCCTCCCCGAGGGGGCTCTTTCTTTGTTTCATTTTATAATCAGATTCAAAAGCAGCAACAGGGTCACCCCCGGAATACCGGCGGCGCCGGAAACCCCTATGGTGAGCGGACTGAGCGGCAGACTGACCCCGGTGAAAAATCCGGTCAGATTCACCGCGGCAAGCGCGCAAAGACCCATAATGACACCGCCCGCCGCACGCTGCACGGGCTTTTTCGCCTTGACGATCACCTGAATCACCACGAGAAGCGCAAATACCCCGCACAGGGAAAGCGTAAGAATCAGATCGGGCAAAACTACACCCCCATTTCCTTGCATTTGAAAGGAGTACAGCTGATTTCCCGCTGTTTTGCCAGGTTCAGCAGATATCTGTAACGGGAATGGAGCTCTTCGCGCTGATAAATACAGGCGTCTATCAAATTTTCGTCACATTCCAGTTCAAACCAGCAGTCATTGCAGGCAATCAGACGACAAACTTCCTTGATTTCTTCCAAAATTTGTTTTTTATCATCATTTTCCTGAACAGCTGCGCAATCCGTGCGCTGCACCAGTTTTAAAACAGATTCCATACTAACAGCTCCGCCTTTCGGTTTTATATTTATGTTAGTATGATGGTCAAATATGCCAAAATTTATACCAAAGCTTCAATATTTTGCCAACGAAGAGGTACTTTTTATGGAAATAAACGCAATTAAGGTTCTGCGTTTACGGAAGTATCCGGAATAAAGTCGATTCTGCCGCTCGTCACATCCGCGGCGACCGCCCGGACGGCAAGCTCCTGCCCAATGGTCAGCTTGCGGCCGGTATTCTCGTCAACCTGCGTGATAACGCCGTCAAAGCGAAAACGCGCCCCTTCAAAGCTGTCGACCGGTACAAAGCCCTCGACGGAATTCGGCAGCTCCACAAAAACGCCGCGCTGGGTCACCCCGCTGATGATCCCGGTATAGCATTCACCGATATGTTGCGTCATATATTCCGCCATATAACAATCCTCCGCGCTGCGCTCCGCCTGCATAGCGCGGACTTCCGCAGAAGAGGAAGCGGAAGCGGCGGCGTTCGCAAACGTCAGGAACCTTCTGTTCAGCTCTCCCTTGTCCTTCGTTTCCAGCATGGCGGAAAGGATACGGTGAATCGCCGTATCCGGATAGCGGCGGATAGGAGAGGTAAAGTGGCAGTAGTCCGCAAGCGCAAGGCCAAAATGCCCGATCGGATTTGTATCATAGCGCGCCTTTGCCATTGTCCGCAGAAGCTGATGGGAAATGACCTTCTGAGCGGGCGTGCCCTCCGCCTGATGCATGATATCTGCAAAGTCGGCGGTGGTAATGTCCCCTTCGTGCTTCAGGCTGCGCGCGTTCAGTCCGAGCGCTCCCACAAGCTGTGCCAGATTCTCCACACGCTCCGGGCTGGGCTGCTCGTGTACGCGGTAGACAAACGGGATGGCATTCGCTTTGGCCAGCTTCGCGGCGGCCTGATTGGCCGTAATCATCAACTGCTCGATCATCTGCTCGGAAACGCCCGTCTGCCGGGGCTCCACATTGACGCAGACCCCTTCCTCATTCAGAGTGAATTTGGATTCCGTGCTGTCCAGATCCACAGTTCCTTTTTGAATGGAATGCGCCTTTAAAAGATCGGCAAGCTCCTTTGCCGCGTTGAGCGAGCGGATGACCGGAGCGTATTTTTTCCGCAGATCGGCGTCGGCTGTTTTATCAAACAGTTGGTTCACTTCCGAATAAACGCCGCGGACCTTGGAACGGATGACGCTTTTCCGGAACTGATAGGAAAGGATTTCCCCCTGTCCGTCCAGCTGGATGATGGCGGAAAAGGTCAGCTTGTCCTCCCCGGCATTTAGTGAGCAGACACCGTTGGAAAGCTCCTTGGGAAGCATGGGAATGACGCGGTCGGCGAAATAGACAGAGGTCCCCCTCTCCAGCGCTTCCGCGTCAATGGCGCCGCCCTCTTTTACATAATGGCTGACATCCGCGATATGGACGCCGAGCTTGTAGCCCGTTTTTGTCCGGCTGACGGAAATAGCGTCGTCCAAATCCTTCGCATCCGCGCCGTCAATGGTACAGATGCTGGTGTCGCGCAGGTCAAGCCTGCCTTTCATATCCTGTTCCGTAACCGTATCCGCGGCGATTTTCCGCGCTTCGGACAAGACTTCGTCCGGGAATACGGTTCGGATTGCGTTTTGGTCGATAATAGCGTCCGCGCAGATTTTCGCGCTGCTCGACTTTCCGTAGACCTTGACAATCCGTGCGGAAAGCAGGGAGGTACGGGGCGCACGGAATATTTCCGCCTGAATCTTGTCCCCGTCCCTCACGTTCTTTGCGGAGCTTTTTTCCACCGGAATATGGTAGCGGATCGCGCCGTCCGGGACAATTTCGCACAATCCCTTTCCCCGGCTGAGCGTACCGGTAATGATCCGGCTGCTTTTTTCCGAAATCTCGTCCACATGGGCGCTCAGCCCCTTGGCGCTCTGCTTCACATGCTTTAGGAGAACCGTGTCGCCGATAAAGGCCTTTTTCAGATTGTCGGCGTGAATAAACATATCCTCTCCGCCGTCCGACGGGCGCGCGAAAGCAAAGCCTTTGGAAAGGGATACGATGGTTGCCTTGACGGTTTTCCTTTCCTCCAACAGACGGACGCGGTGTTTTTTATTGACCTCCACAGTGCCCCCGTCCCTCAGCTGATTTAAAGCGCGGTAAAAGTTTTTGTTATCCTTCACTCCAAGCTTTTTGATCAGTCCGCGGGAAGTGATGCTCTGTGGATAAGCCTGTAGGTATTGTATGATTTTTTTCTTGATTTCCTCTAACATGGTTCCTCCGAATTTATTATTCATTTTATAATTCCCATTTTAACACACAGAATGCGTAAAACAAGGAGATACGCCGATAAGAAAAGCCCCGCTTTACACAAGCGGGGCTTCAGCATTCAAGTTACTTTCCAAAGTACATGTACGCGTTGATACCGATCACCAGTACAAAGAATCCGATTGCAATCACTTTTGTCCACCGGGCAAGAAACGAATCCACCGAACGGGCCTTATTCTTTGAAAGAAACGTATCGGCACCGCCTGTAATCGCCCCGAGTTCCTGCTGATGCCCTTCCTGAAGAAGGACGACAATCGTTATAGCAACTGAAAATATTAATAATATAATCCCGAAAACAACCTCGATAACTGACATAGCGCACCTCCGAATATTCTCGCATAAACAACTTAGATTATACTAACATAAAAAGTGCGTTTTTGCAAGCATATTTTATGTGCATCCTCAAGTTTTATGCATATGGAAAAGGCAAAAGGGCAACCTAACTACGGACTCATCAAAGTGTCTGCGTTTGCCGCTTTGACCTGACCCGCCGCTGGACTGCTATTGGCTTTTCAGCGGCGTTTTTTATTATTTTATAGCTTTAGCTGCTCCCCTGCAGTTTCCTCCACAGCGGGAAGAGACCCGGAAGCCGGAATGTTTTTGCGGTATCGTTTCGGGTTGACCAGCATCCCTTCGCTGTACGCTTCCGCGCGAAGCAGCCTGCTGCCCTTACGGAACGTCATGGCGGCGACGCCCTGCGTGCTGCGCGTGGACTTGCTGGGAATCGCGCCGGTATGAACCAGAAGGATTCGGCCCTGAAGCGATGTCAGCATAAAGTCGCAGTCCTCTTTCACATACGCAATCCGCACAACCGGGGATTTGTCGCAATAGGCGTTTAAAAGCTTGCGGCGATTTGTTTTTGTGGCATAAGCGGACATGTCGACCTTTGCGGCTTTGCCGTTTTCAAAAAAGAAAAGCATATAGCCGTCATAATCGTGGGTAACCGCCATATAGAGCACGTTCTCGCCCTCATCCATCCCCAGCTTCGCGGGGATATAATCTCCCAGAACGCTCGCCTTGGTGTCGCCGAAATCGTTAGCCTTCGCTTTGTAGACCTGACAACGGTCGGTGAAAAACAGCAGGTCGGCGGAGTTGCTGTCCTCAATATGCTGTAATACCTCGTCATCCTCCTTGAGCTTCTGCTCCCCGCTCATGCGCAGAGAAAGCGGGGTGATTTTTTTAAAGTAGCCGTCCCGCGTAAAGAACAGATTCACCGGGTAATCCGCCACTTCCTCCTCCGCCGAATACTCCTCGATTTCGTTCTGATAAATCATCATGGTCTTGCGGGGCTGGCCGTATTTTTTCGCCACAGCATCCAGTTCCGAAATAATGATGCTCTTCACCTTGGATTTGCTGTCCAGCACGGACTGCAGCTCGGCAATCTCTTTTTCCAACTGGCCGATTTCCTCGGTGCGCTTCAGAATATACTCGCGGTTCAGGTGGCGCAGCTTGATTTCCGCGACGAATTCCGCCTGCGTCTCGTCGATACCGAAGCCGATCATCAGGTTCGGCACGACCTCGCTCTCTTCCTCTGTGCGGCGGACAATGGCGACCGCCTTGTCAATGTCGAGCAAAATGGCCTGAAGGCCCTTGAGCAGATGCAGCTTGTCCTTCTTTTTCGCAAGATCGTAGAAGGTGCGGCGGCGGACGCATTCGACGCGGAACGCGGTCCATTCTTCCAGCAGCTCCCGAACGCCCAGCACGCGCGGAATGCCCCCGACAAGGACGTTGAAATTGCAGGAAAAGCTGTCTTCCAGCGGAGTCATCTTAAACAGGCGCTGCATAAGCTTGTCCGGCTCCACGCCGCGCTTCAGATCGATGGTGATCTTTAAGCCGTCCAGTCCCGTTTCGTCGCGGATGTCGGAAATGTCCTTGAGCTTGCCCTGCTTGACCAGATCGACGACCTTCTCGACAATGGCTTCCACCGTCGTGGTGGGAGGAATCTGGGTAACGTCAATGCAGTTCGCGCTCTTATCATAGGCGTAGCGCGAGCGAATGCGTATGCCGCCGCGCCCTGTGCGGTAGATTTCTTCCATCGCGGCCCGGTCGTAAACCAGCTGGCCTCCGCCCGGGAAATCAGGCGCCAGTAAGGTGGAGGCAACGTCGTGCTCCGGGTCCCGCATCAGAGCGGTGGCAGTCTGGCACACCTCGCTCAGGTTAAAGGGACAGATGGAACTTGCCATTCCTACCGCGATGCCCGTGTTTGCGTTGACCAGCACAGACGGGAACGTAGCCGGCAGCAGGGTCGGTTCCTTTAGAGTATTATCGTAATTGTCTGCAAAATCGACGGTATCCTTATCGATATCCCGGAAAAGCTCCTGACAGATGTCGTCCAGACGCGCTTCCGTATAACGGGAAGCCGCCCAGGCCATATCGCGGGAATAGAACTTTCCGAAGTTGCCCTTGGAATCCACATAGGGATGCAGAAGCGCCTCGTAGCCGCGGCTCAGGCGCACCATGGTGTCATAAATGGCGGCGTCGCCGTGGGGATTCAGCTTCATGGTCTGGCCTACGATATTCGCGCTTTTGGTGCGCGCGGTGCCGAGAAGCCCCATTTTGTACATGGTATATAAAAGCTTGCGGTGGGACGGTTTAAAGCCGTCGATCTCGGGAATCGCCCGGGACATAATCACGCTCATGGCGTAAGGCATGTAATTTTTTTCAAGCGTATCGGTGATCTGCTGCTCCACAACCGAGCCCGCGCCCTCAATAACGCCGCGCGCGCGCGGCGGCGCCGACTTCTCCGTTCTCTTTTTTGGCATTCTGGTTTACACCCACATTCATTAAAATTTATCCGTATTCATTTTTCAGCTAACTAACATCCGCTGAATCAATATAGCTGTATCCGTTTTCGGCGATATAATTCTTCCGGCCACTCAGATTGTCGCCGAGCAGAAGGTCGAACATCGTGCTGGTCTTGGCCGCGTCCGTAGGCATTACTTTGATCAGGCGGCGCGTCGCCGGATTCATCGTGGTCAGGTTCATCATATCCGGCTCATTTTCTCCCAATCCTTTGGACCTCTGAATCGTAAACTTTTTCCCGTTCAGCTTTTTCATCACTTCGTCTTTTTCCTGTTCGGTATAGGCAAAATAAGTATTGTCCTTTGCCTCGATCTCAAAAAGCGGGGATTCGGCGATAAAAACCTTCCCCTCTTCGATCAGCGTAGGGGTCAGACGGTACAGCATCGTCAGAAGCAAAGTGCGAATCTGAAAGCCGTCCACGTCGGCATCGGTGCAGAGAATAATTTTATTCCAGCGAAGAAGGGACAGATCGAAAGAGGACAAATCCTTGTTTGCCTTCGACTTTACCTCGACGCCGCAGCCCAGCACCTTAATCAGGTCGGTGATAATATCGTTCTTGAAAATCTTGTCGTAGTCGGCTTTCAGGCAGTTCAGAATTTTCCCGCGGATCGGCATAATGGCCTGAAAATTCGGGTCGCGCGCCTGTTTGCACGCGCCGAGGGCGGAATCTCCCTCTACGATAAAGATTTCCCGCTCGTTCACATCGCGGGTGCGGCAGTCCACAAACTTGGCGACGCGGTTGGTAATGTCCATATTGCTGGTGAGTTTTTTCTTGATGTTCAGGCGGGTTTTCTCCGCGTCCTCGCGGCTGCGCTTATTAATGAGCACCTGAGCGGAGATTTTGTCCGCGTCAGCGGGATTTTCAATGAAATATACCTCGAGCTGATGGCGAAGCATCTCCGTCATCGCTTCCTGGATGCCTTTATTGGTAATGGCCTTTTTGGTCTGATTTTCATAGGAAGTCCGGTTGGAGAACGAGGAAATAATCAGCACAAGGCAATCCTCGACGTCGGCAAAAGTGATTTTGCTTTCGTTTTTGTTGTACTTTCCCGTCTGCTTCAAATAAGCGTCGATCTGATAGACAAACGCGTTGCGCACCGCCTTATCCGGCGCGCCGCCATGCTCCAGCCAGCTGGAATTATGGTAATATTCGATCAGCTTATTACGGTTGGAAAACGCCACCGCCACATTGATTTTCGTCTTGTACACGGGCTTGTCCGCGCGGTCGCGCACCTTTCGCTCCGCCTGCCAGAACTGGACGGGAGTAAGCGCGTCCTCCCCCGCTATTTCCTTGACGTGGTCCACGATTCCCTGCTGATACAGCATTTGGGTCTCTTCAAAGCCGGAACCGGTCTGGTTGCGGAACAAAAAGCTGATGCCGTCGTTGACGATGGCCTGACGCCGAAGCACGTCCAGATAATACTCCACCGGTACGCTGATGTCGGTGAATACCTGCAGGTCCGGCTTCCATCGGATGATGGAACCGGTATCCTTTTTATTGTACGGTTCTTTTTTCAGTCCGCCGATATTTTCCCCGTGCTCAAAATGCAGGGTGTACCGGAACCCGTCGCGGCGGACCTCCACATCCATATATTCCGAAGCGTACTGCGTGGAACAAAGCCCAAGGCCGTTCAGGCCGAGGGAATACTCGTAGCTCTCGTCCGAATCGTTGTTGTATTTTCCGCCGGCGTAAAGCTCGCAGAACGCAAGCTCCCAGTTAAAGCGCTGCTCCTTCGGGTTATAATCGACCGGGCAGCCGCGGCCGTGGTCCTCTACCTGGACCGAGTTGTCGCTGAAACGCGTGATGGTGATTTGTTTTCCGTAGCCTTCGCGCGCCTCATCGATGGAATTGGACAGTATTTCAAAGATGGAATGCTCGCAGCCCTCTATGCCGTCCGATCCGAAGATGACAGCGGGACGCCGACGCACACGGTCCGCGCCTTTCAGTGAGGAAATACTCTCGTTTCCATATTCCGTTTTCTTAGTCATACCAACATATCGCTCCTAAATCTATTCACTGTTTTTGAAGTTTCTTCCGCAGGACGCGGCAATTTGCGTTTTCCGCACAATCGTATTAACTTTTATTATACACAATTATTCCAGACAGCAAAAGGGGAAATGTGGCAACATTCCCCCCTGAATTTTTTATTCTGCTGTAGCGCCGGATAGCTGGCCCCCATCGGAAAACTCCTCCGGAGGTTCGGGCCCCTTCGCTTCCATCATTTCTTTGAACTGTTCACCGGACATCTTTTCGTTCTGGTAAAGGAATTTTGCTACTTCGTGCAGCTT
>UREO01000109.1 GCA_900546895.1 uncultured Oscillospiraceae bacterium | reverse complement strand
TGATTTCTATTCTATCAGGTTCATTATCTTTAGACCACTTTTTTGTCGAGTTTTATGGGACCATTATACTCCGTAACCATGATCGATTAAGGACACTTTTTCCGAAAACTTTTCTGTTCTTTTTAAAATGCGTATTTCGGGCGAGGAATACGTGATATCATTTTTGCTTTCTACCAAAAACCAAACACGAACGGTTGAACCACATTTGCAGGATAAAATACAATCAATGCTTATCAGATTTTTGTTTTCAAAGATGCAGCTAATGTTTCCCGTGGCATAAAAGGTCCGAACATCGTCACAATTATTACAATAATAATTTAGCGCAACATCGCAAGATGCCAACTTCTCTTGTTGGCCTAGCTTTCCTTTTTTATTTACTAAGAAGCCTTCAACTTGTTTATAATCATCAATTGGAGGCTTCGAAAGAACATCACCTAAAGTCATCTATTTCACCTCAATCTCTGCAATAATAGCATCAATTTTGGTACGTAAAATATTTTCACGTTCAACAATTTGAGTGATTTTATCATTAAGAACTGCTATGTC
The DNA here is from genome assembly GCA_900546895.1 of uncultured Oscillospiraceae bacterium. GTDB lineage: Bacteria > Bacillota > Clostridia > Oscillospirales > Acutalibacteraceae > Caproiciproducens. The sequence continues at coordinate 8,271 of UREO01000109.1, read as the reverse complement.
AATTACTTCTCTTGTATACTCACTTTCAACATATGTGGATACAGAAAGGTTATAATCTGCCTTTTCAATATCTTCTTTTTTCACAAGTGCTGTAAAATGCGCAACCGTTTTTCTGTTCTTATAGGCGTTTAAAATATTATCAATGTTATTGTTTTTGCCTTCTGTACTCAATTTGTTGCTATTTGTAGCTTTTATAAACTCCTTTGAAGCATCAACAAACAGCGTTTGACTATCAATTTTAGATTTTCTAAGCACCATAATGCAGGTTGCAATAGGTGTTCCATAAAACAAATTACCAGGCAACTGAATAATACATTCCATATTCCCGCTGGAAAGCTACATCGCGAATGAATTTGCCCGCCGCATCGGAGTCAAAGAGGAAGAAGCGTTCTTTGTGGGCGACGGCACGAAAAAGCCCACCGGCGTTCTCGCCGCAACGGGCGGCGCGCAGGTAGGCAAAACAACAGCGGCGGCGACTGCCATCACGCTGGATGAAATTCTGGATTTATACTACAGTCTGCGGTCGCCCTATCGGGCAAAGGCAGTGTTCATTACCAATGACACGACAGTAAAGGTCATTCGCAAGCTGAAAGACAGTAACGGGCAGTACCTCTGGCAGCCGGCGATTACCGCTTCCGCACCGGATACAATTCTTGGTAAACCCATCTATACCTCCACCTTCGTTCCCGCTGTCGCGGCGGGTGCAAAAACGGTAGCGTTCGGGGATTTCAGCTACTACTGGATCGCCGACCGGCAGGGGCGCACGTTCCAGCGGCTGAACGAACTGTACGCCACCACCGGGCAGGTCGGCTTCATTGCAACCGAACGCGTGGATGGAAAGCTGATTCTGCCGGAGGCGGTGCAGGTACTGCAGCAGGCGGCGTCGTGATATGGCGGATTTGCTGGATAAGGTCAAGAGAAACCTGATTCTGGAGCATAATCAGGATGACATGCTGCTCCAAAGCTTTATTGCCGCCGCGACCTCATACGCAGAAAAGTATCAGCATGTGAATGATGGCTTTTACGCAGAAAACCCGATGCCTGCGACCACCGAGCAGGCGGTCATCATGCTGGCGAGCCATTTTTATGAAAGCCGCGACGGCTCCACCGGGGGCTTTTTTGCCGACAGCGTTCTGGCGGGGCAGCAGGTATGGGATACCGTGAATATGCTCCTGCGCCTCGACCGCGAATGGAAGGTGTGAACCGTGAGCTTTGGCAAAATGAGCGCTTTCATTGACATTGTAAAGATGGAGCAGACCAAAGACGCCGACGGTTTCGTTACCTCGACTGATACGATTCTGGCGAGCGTTCGTGCCTATCGGGAAGACCGCCACGGGAATGAGCTATGGGCGAACCGCGCAGCGTGGTCGTCGGCAACCAGCCTCTTCCGTTTCCGTAAAATCCCCATCGTGGAGGTTCGACCATCCCTATATATCCTGTGTTCCGGTGAACGATTCCGCATCCTCAGCGCGGAGGATGTTCGGAATCGCGGTATGTACATTGAGGTTCTTGCAGAGCGGCTGGAACCGAGCAAGCATCGAGGGGGACTCAGCATGGCAAAAGTGAATTTTACAATGCCGGATGATTTTCTGCGGAAAGTCTCCGCGCTTGGAGAAAAGACCGACGAGATTATTCCCCGTGTGCTGGAAGCGGGCGGTGAAGTTGCGCTTGAAAAAGTACGCGATAATCTGAAATCGGTCATAGTCCGGGATACCAAATCCCCCTCGCGCTCCACCGGGGAACTCGAGTCGGCGCTGGGGCTATCTCCGGCGAAGATGGATAAGGACGGAAATTTCAACGTCAAGGTGGGTTTTTCAGAGCCGCGCCCCGACGCCCGGAGCCCGGGTGGCAGTGAAAGCAACGCCAAAATTGCCAACATCCTCGAGTACGGCAAGCACGGACAGCCGCCGAAGCCCTTTTTAAAGCCCGCCAAAACACAGGCGCGCAGGCCGGGTATCGAGGCGATGAAGGATAAACTGGAGGAGGAAATCGAGAAAACATGAATATCCTTCAGGAATTGACCGCGCTCATCACCGGATTGGGGCTTGCGGTGGAAAACGGTGTTTTTTCCGGAGAGGCACCCGCAGAATATGCGGTCATCACGCCGCTGACCGACTCGTTCGAATTATTCGGCGACAACCGCCCGGAATATGAAATGCAGGAAGCGCGCCTGTCGCTCTATTCCAAGGGGAACTACATCACCTTAAAAAGCAGCGTTCTTCATGCGCTTCTGGCTGCTGATTTTACCATTACCAACCGCCAGTATATCGCGCATGAGGACGATACCGGATACCACCACTACGCCATCGACACGGCAAAACTTTACGCATGGGAGGAATGAGGATGGCCACAATCGGCATGGATAAACTTTATTACGCAAAAATCACTGAGGGTACCGACGGGGATGAAACCTACGGAACGCCCACCCAACTGGCGAAGGCAATCAAGGCCGATCTTTCGATTGATCTTGCGGAGGCAACGCTTTACGCCGACGATGGTGAGGCCTATGTCATCAAGGATTTTAAATCCGGCAAGCTGTCGCTGGGCGTGGAGGACATCGGCGTAAAAGCAGCACAGGATTTGACCGGAGCGGTCGTGGACGACAACGGGGTGCTGGTTTCCGCCAGCGAAAACGAGGGTTCGGCTGTAGCGGTGGGCTTCCGGGCGCTCAAGCCGAATGGAAAATACCGCTATTTCTGGCTGTACCGTGTGAAATTCGGCGTTCCCGCTGCAAATCTACAGACCAAGGGCGACTCCATCACTTTTCAGACGCCGACCATTGAGGGCACCGTGATGCGCCGGAACAAGGCGGACGGCAAAGGAAATCACCCGTGGAAAGCAGAAGTCACCGAGGGCGACGCCGGAGTGGCCGACGCCACCATAACCGGCTGGTACGCGCAGGTTTACGAGCCGGTTTACACCGCGCCGCCTGCAGGTTAATGTGAAAGGGGCATGACGTATGGAAAATGAGCGCGGCGCGCTGATAGAAATCGGCGGTGAGGAATACGAACTGATTCTCACCACAAAAGCAACCAAGGCCATCGCCGGACGCTACGGCGGCCTTGAAAATCCGGGCGAAAAGCTGATGCGTTCGGAGAATTTTGAACTGGCGCTGGATGAAATCGTCTGGCTTATCACGCTTTTGGCAAACCAGTCTGTTCTAATTTATAACCTTAAGCACAAGGATGCGCCGAAAGAACTGCTGACCGAGGAAGAAGTGGAACTGCTCACTTCTCCCCTAAAACTGGCTACATACAAAAGCGCCATCACCGAAGCCATGTTCAGGGGCACTGCCCGGAACGTTGTCAGCGAAGGCGCGGATGATGCACTAAAAAACCCGACAGCCGGGTGAGCAACGAAGAGCTTTTCACCCGGCTGTATTATTACGAAACCGTTCAGATGCACATGGAGCCGGAACAATTCTGGCTCACGCCCATCGGGCTTTTTCTAGATTTATGGGCATGCCACAAGCAGTTTTTGGGGATTGAAAAGCCTTATTGGGAACAAACGATTGATGATGTAATACCGAGCGATTATTAAAACAAGTACTACATCTCAACGTGTAAAGTGATCTCGTTATACTCTTGGGCAGCCTCTTTGAAAACATCAATTATTTTACTGATTTCAGAAGCTAACTCTTCAGATTTTTGGGTTTCTGGCTTGTAAATAATAGTTATGTCTGCTGGAACATACATGATTCCGGTTATAGAATCCCAAAGCGCATCTAAGTTTTGACCATACCACTCAGGCAACTCCAATTTCTGTTGTATTACTTGATGAACTTCACCTAAATACTGACATTTTGAAAAATCAAGAACTCGCTGCTTGGAAATAAAATATTTCGTACAATTCATAATAACCTCTCCTTATTGAATTTGGACAAAAGTCATATAGTGGTCATAAGTAGCGAAGATGAGACCGTCATTTGAAAAGATCAACCGTTGAGTATTCCGAAACCCACTATCATAATTGATATCAGCTTCATACCAGACACGTCCAACTTCTTGCGGAAGATGACCATTTCTATTTTGGTAAACTTCTCCGCCGATACTTTTTCCGGGAGCAACTTTGTCCAAATTTCCCTGCCAGCTAATCCATCCCAAGTCAATGGCCTCTTCTTTTGTAATATAATTTGACGGGAGTCTTCCTGTGCTTTTCACTGCAATATCCGCACCGTACACACCGTCTTGTGTTGCAGTTCCGGCAGTAGTGGCTTCAATATTTTTCATTTCGCATCTGCAATTGTTGTGAACGGGAGGCTCATCATCTGGCATTTCGTCATTTTTATATATTTTACCATGATTACTACGACAAACAAAGCACGTTTTTAAATCCAACTGAGCAATCCAGTTTTTATAATCTAAACTTTCATGCGTTGGCGGTCGAAAGAACTCTAACAAGTCCTTTTGAACTCTTGACAAACCAATCAACGGTGGCCACATATGGGTCTTGTACACAAAATAGCTCATAAGTATTTCCCCTTATTAAAATGATAGGAACATGAAATCCCCTTCACTAATAGGGGTAACGCGATATAAGTTGCACTAAAAAGGGAAATAAAAGCAAAATTTTAATAAAATATTTATAATTATACAATTTAGTATTCTGATCTGATTGGAGGTGACCGCACATCGCAGACGATTTTGGTTTGCGAATTGGCATTGAGGGCGAAAAGGCCTTCAAGGACGCGCTCCGCGACATTAACCAGAGCTTCAAAGTTCTCGGCTCGGAGATGCAGCTAGTCACCAGCCAGTTTGACAAAAATGATTCTTCCGTGCGCACCCTTGCCGCGCGAAATGAGGTTCTCAATAAAGAAATCGACCAGCAGAGAGGCAAAATTGAAACCCTCCGCGCCGCTTTGCAAAAGGCCTCGGACTCCTTCGGCGAAAACGACCGGCGCACCCAAAGCTGGCAGATTCAGCTGAACCGGGCGCAGGCGGAACTTAACGGTATGGAGCGCGAAGTTGAGCAGAACAGCCGCACGCTTGATGATCTTTCGCGTTCTGCTGAAAATGACGCCACCCATCTCGGCGGCGCGGCGGATTCCGCCGACGGCCTTTCCCGTGAAGTCCGCGATCTCGGCGGTGAGATGGAGGGCACCGGCAAAAAAACCTCCCTGTTCGGCGATATGCTCAAAGCAAATTTGCTCTCCGAAGCCATTATTGGCGGCGTTCGGGCGCTCGGCAGTGCAATTGTCGGAATCGGTAAAAGCTTTTCCGGGGCGATGAAAGACGGTGTCGAGTACAACGCACAAATGGAAAGCTATACTGCTTCCTTCACCACCATGCTGGGCGATCAGGCGAAAGCGCAGAAACTCGTCACCGACCTGAAAAAAGAAGCGGCAGCCACGCCGTTCGGGATGCAGGATTTAGCGAGCGCGATGCAGACGCTGATGGGATTCGGCATGAGCGCCGCCGACGCGCAAAAGCACATGAAAGAACTCGGCGACATTTCACAGGGTGATTCCGAACGGTTCAAAAGCCTGACGCTTGCATTCGCGCAGGCTTCCTCGGCGGGGAAACTCACCGGGCAGGACTTATTGCAAATAATCAACGCCGGATTCAATCCTTTGGAAGAAATCTCACGCAAAACGGGCAAATCCATCGGTGAACTCAAGCAGGAAATGGAGCAGGGCGGCATTTCAGCGGCAATGCTGGCGGATGCTTTCGCCTCGGCGACTTCGGAGGGCGGACGGTTCTACGGCTCGATGGAGGCACAGTCCAAAACCTTCTACGGACAGATGTCGACTTTGGATGACAATGTATCGTCCCTCAAAGGCCAGCTTTCCGAGAGGCTGACCACCATGCTCTCCGATACGGTTCTTCCGATGGTAAACGGCTGGCTCGGCGAACTTTCTACCGCTTTCAGTCAGGACGGCGCAAAAGGCCTGATTGACGTGTTCGGTGGTATTCTGCAGGAAGCGGTGCAATTTATCGTCCAACAGTTGCCAGTGGTAGTTAGCATCGCTTCCCAGATCATCATTTCGCTGGTGCAGGGACTGACGGCGGCCTTGCCACAGATCACCGAAGCGGCAATAACTCTGCTCGTGACGCTAGTCAATGGTATCCTTGCAAACCTGCCCCAGATTGTGAGTGCCGCGCTGCAGGTGATCGTTACGCTGGCCTCGGGTATTGGCGACGCGCTCCCGAGTCTCATCCCGGCCATGATAGACGCGGTTCTCACAATCGTGAACACACTCCTGAACAACATGGATAAGGTGCTCGCCGCCGCATACAAGATCATCGAAGGGCTGGCAAAAGGTCTGATTAACGCGCTGCCGAAGCTGATCGACCGACTCCCGCAGATTATTGACTCCATTGTGAATTTCATCGTCAGCAACCTGCCCATCATCATTGAAACGGGCGTGAATATCATCGCCGAACTGACTATCGGCCTCATCAAGGCAATCCCGACACTCGTGGCAAAGCTGCCGCAGATTATTTCCGCGCTGGTGAACGGCTTTGGGAAGTTGCTTGGCGCATTCAATAATATTGGGAGCAACATCGTGTCTGGTATCTGGCAGGGAATTGCTGGGATGAAGGATTGGATTTATGCCAAAGTGAAAGATTTCTTCGGTGGTATCGTGGACAGCGTAAAGGGCATGCTCGGAATTTACTCTCCGTCTACCGTGTTTGCCGGGATTGGCGGATACATGGCGCAGGGTCTCGGGCAAGGGTTCAGCAAAGCAATGGACGACATCTCTGCCGACATGCAGGCTGCGATTCCTACGAGTTTCAACCTTTCACCCGCTGTCAATATGAATACTGCATTGAGTGGTTCCTCCAGTAATTCTCCTGCGAGCGGCGGCTTCACGCTGCACATTGAGAATTTCGTCAATAACACGGAAAAGGACATCGAGCGCCTTGCCTATGAATTTGAGTTTTATCGGCAGCAGGCAGCGGCGGCAAGGGGGAACACGTGATGCTGAGCTTCACTTTCAACGAAAAAGACAGCTTTCAGAATTTCGGCATCTATGTAGAGAAGCGTCCTCACATTCCGTCGCCCGAGCGCCGGGTGACGTATATCGACGTACCGGGAATGGATTCACGACTCCGCCGTGACGAAGGTACCTACGGCGACATTACGCTTGCCGTGGAATGCTCGTTTCTCGGAGACCCTGTTTCAAAAATCAGTGCCGTCAAGGGCTGGCTGCTGGGCGCGGGTGAAGCTAACCTTACTTTCAGCCACATTCTGGGGCGGAAGTATCTCGCGCAGGTGGTGAACAGCATTGATTTTGAAATCGTGCTGAAAATCACCTCACATTTCGTGATTTTGTTCAACTGCCAGCCGTTTCAGTACGCGACGGAGAATCCACCTATTTCGGTCAGCGAAAGTATGACACTCACCAATCCCGGAACGATTGCGTCTCTTCCTATTATAAAGATAAGCGGCTCCGGCGCGGGCGTTCTGTCTGTGAATGAAGGCAGCGTATTTTTCAGCAACATCGACGGAACGGTGACGCTTGATTCCACGATTCAGGAAACTTATCTGAATACCGGCACAGCACTGATCAGCAAAAACTCCACCAAGACTGGAGATTACCCGGCGCTCCTGCCGGACGACAATTCAATCTCTTTTTCCGGCGGAATCACGTCCCTTGAAATCACTCCGAATTGGCGGTGGCTATAATGGTGTTAGTCTACGATTCCAAAGATCAGGAATTTACAAATGACGGGCTGGGAGCGATTACTCCCAGTTCTTGTGCTGTTTCGGAAGAAATCAACGGCACATTTGAGCTGGAACTCATGCATCCTATTGATGTTTTCGGCAAATGGAAGCGCCTGCAGAAAAATAACATTCTTCGGGTCAACACACATCGTGGCGTACAGGCATTCCGCATCTACCGTGTGGTAAAAAATGCGGTTGATGACACGATCAAGGTGAACGCCCGGCACATCTTTTACGATCTTCTGGCAAATTTTGTGGAAGACGTTCGACCGACAGGCAAAAATGGCGCGGAAACCGGGCAGCAGATTCTCAGTGGCTGTCAGTACCTGACCCCTTTCACCTTCATCAGCGACATTACGCATATCGCCACCGCCTATTTCATCCGGCAGTCGCCGGTGCAGGCATTTCTCGGCGACACCGATCAGGCGTTCATCTCTCGGTGGGGCGGCGAGATTGTCCGGGACAACTATGGCATTGCGATCAATACCCGACTCGGCGCGGACAATGGAGTACGGATTGCCTACGGAAAAAACATGGCAGGGTTAGAATTTCAGGAGAACGCTTCCAACGTAGCAACACGGATTCTGCCGACGGCTCTGACCG
>UREO01000108.1 GCA_900546895.1 uncultured Oscillospiraceae bacterium | reverse complement strand
GGGGCGCACAACAACGGGATAGCCGATTTTCCTCGCAATTTTGACGCAGTCCTCAATGTTTTCCGCAACGGCGCTCTGCGCGCAGGGCTGCCGGATGCGCTCCATGGCTTCCTTGAACAGCTCCCTGTCCTCCGCCATCCGGATGGTGTCGGCGTTTGTGCCGATCATTTCCACGTTGTTTTCCTTTAAGAAACCGGACTCTTCCAGCTCCACCGCAAGGTTCAGCGCGTTCTGACCGCCCAGGGTCGGAAGGATACTGTCCGGATTTTCTTTGAGAATTACCTTTTTGATGGTTTCAACGGTCAAAGGCTCAATATAAACCTTATCGGCGATCTGCTTGTCCGTCATGATCGTCGCCGGGTTTGAGTTAATGAGGATGACCTCTATACCCTCTTCGCGGAGCGCGCGGCAGGCCTGCGTTCCGGCGTAGTCGAACTCCGCGGCCTGACCGATAATGATCGGACCGGAGCCGATGATGATTACCTTTTTGATATCTGCTCTCTTCATATCCGGCCTCCTCCTATCAGCTTGAGAAATTGATCGAAAAGAAAGCCTGTGTCAAGTGGGCCCGGAGAAGCTTCCGGATGGTACTGCACAGAAAACACCTTTCCGTTTTTATAATTCAATCCCTCAATACTGCCGTCATTCATGCTGATAAAGCGGACGTCGGCTACTGAAGGATTGATCGTGTCGCCATTGACCACAAACCCGTGGTTCTGGGAAGTAATATACACCCTGTTGGTACTTAAATCCTTGACCGGGTGATTAATTCCTCTATGGCCATATTTCAATTTATAAGTATCAAATCCCTGAGAAAGCGCCATCAGCTGATGCCCCAGACAAATCGCAAAGGTTGGGATGCCGTGGGCATACACCTTCTTCAGTTCGGAAATAGCCTTTGCGCACTCCTTCGGGTCGCCGGGGCCGTTGGAGAGCATGATGCCGTCCGGTGAAAAAGACATCATATCCTCAAAAGAGGCGTCGTACGGGAAGCATTTTACGGTACAGCCGCGCCTCACAAGCGAACGGATAATGTTGCTCTTCACCCCATAATCCGCCAGAGCGATCTTAACGGGTCCGTCGCCGTACACCTTCTGTTCCCCGCTGCTGACAAGAGGGACGCAGGATTCCAGCACAAAAGCGTCGATCTGTTTTTTCATTGCCGCAGAATCGATCTGATCTCCGTAAGCAATCATGCCGCGCATGGTGCCGCTCTCACGCAGCACCTTCGTAATGGTGCGCGTGTCCACTCCCTGAATGCCGGGAACGTGGTTCTGTTTCAAAAAGGTGTTCAAATCCACGTCACAGCGGAAATTACTGGCCGCGCCGGAAACGGACCGTACAATAAAGGCCCGCAGCCACGGCTTTGTAGATTCCGTATCATCGTAGCAGATGCCGTAATTTCCAATGAGAGGATAAGTCATGACAACCCCCTGCCCCGCATAGGACGGATCGGTCAGCAGCTCTGTGTAGCCGCACATGGCGCTGTTAAACACGACCTCGCAGAGGACGTCATGTTCATCGCCAAAACCTGCTCCCTCAAAGGTCATCCCATTTTCAAGCATCAGCAATGCTTTCATTTAACCACCAACCATTCTTATTATTCAACATCAATCGTAAATTGTTCAGATAGTAAACCGATTCGTTAGGCTTTGAAGGAGCGGATGATTCTTTCCAACGCTTTTTCCGTATTTTCCTTCGTGTTAAAGGAGGTCAGACGGAAATAGCCTTCGCCGCCCACGCCGAAACCGGAACCCGGAGTCCCGACCACGCCGGTTTTTTCAAGCAGAAGATCGAAAAACTCCCAGGAAGTGAATCCGGCGGGTGTTTTCAGCCAGACATAGGGCGAGTTCACGCCGCCGTAAACTTCAAATCCCGCTTTTTTCAGGCCGTCCACAATAATTTTGGCATTATTAAGATAGTAAGCGATGTTTTCCCTGACCTCCCGCCGGCCTTCCTCAGAGAAAACCGCCTCCGCACCGCGCTGGACGACATAGGAAACACCGTTCATCTTGGTAGACTGGCGCCGGTCCCACAGCTTGTTTAGAGAGACTCCGCCGAACACCAGCTCCTTTGGAAGAATGGTGTACGCGCAGCGCGTTCCGGTGAAACCGGCGGTCTTTGAAAAGCTTCTGAACTCGATCGCGCATTTTTTTGCGCCCTCTATTTCATAAATGCTGTGCGGCATGTCCTCTTCCGTGATAAATGCTTCGTACGCGGCATCGTAGAGGATAACGGATTGATTCGCAAGCGCGTAATCCACCCACTTTTTCAGCTCTTCGCGGCTGATTCCGACACCGGAGGGATTGTTGGGGAAACAAAGATAGATCATATCGGCGCGCTCTTTGGGAAGTTCGGGCAGAAAGCCGTTTTCCTTTAAACAGGGCATGTAGACGATCTTGCTCCACCCCTTGCCTTCGCGGTACTCTCCGGCTCTTCCGGCCATGACATTGGTGTCGACGTAAACCGGGTAAACCGGGTCGCACACCGCAACCACGTTATCCGCGCCGAAGATATCACCAATGCTGCCAGTGTCGCTTTTCGCGCCGTCGCTGACAAAAATCTCATCGATGTCGATCTGCACCCCGCGCTTTATAAAATCGTTTTCCGCAATTGCGGAACGAAGAAATTCATAACCGGCTTCCGGGCCGTAGCCGCGAAAGGTTTCCGTTTTGCCCATCTCTTCCGCGGCAGCCTGCATAGCCTTTACCACCGCTTTCGGCAGCGGACGGGTAACGTCCCCGATTCCCAAGCGGATAATCTCCGTTTCCGGATGCTGTCCGGAAAATTCATTTACCTTTTTCGCAATATCCACAAAAAGGTAGCTCGCGGGCAGCTTTACAAAGTTTTCGTTTACTCTTAACAAAATACTACATTCCCTTCCTTCATGATTTCCGGCAGACAGCAGCAGAAGCTAAATCTCTATCGTCCCGTCAAAGACGAATTCCGCCGGACCGCGCATCAATACCTTATCCGTCTTTTCCTCCCATTTGACATGCAAGTCGCCGCCCCTGAGATGGACGGTTACACTGCGGTCTGTTTTCCGGTTCGCCGCACTGGCGACCGCCACGGCGCACGCCCCGGTCCCGCACGCCCAGGTTTCCCCGGAGCCGCGTTCCCACACGCGCATATTCACTTCTTCCATACTCAGCACCTGAACAAACTCAATGTTTGCCCTGTGCGGAAAGATTTTGTCGCACTCCAGCATCGGACCGATTTTTTCAATCTCCACCTTGGTTACATCGTCGACAAACAGCACACAGTGCGGATTTCCCATGGAAACGCAGGTTACCCTGTATTCCGTTTCGCCGAACACAACGGGCTCGTCGATCATGCGGTCCTTCGGGTACGTCACCGGAATCTTTTCGGTCTGAAAATCCGGCCTGCCCATGTCCACGGTAACGGAAACGACTTTCCCGTTCTCGACATCCAGATAAAGCGTTTTTACGCCGCTCATGGTGTCGACCTTCAGAACATCCTTTTTTACGATTCCGCGTTCGTACACGTATTTGCCCACACAGCGGATCCCGTTGCCGCACATCATAGCCTGTGACCCGTCCGCATTATAAATATCCATACGGCAGTCGGCTTTGTCGGACGGCTCTATTAAGATAATTCCGTCCGAACCGACGCCAAAATGTCTTTCACTGAGCTTGATGGAAAGCTCGGATGGATTTTGGACTTTCTCCTCAAAACAGTTGATATAGATATAGTCATTGCCGATACCCTGCATTTTTGTAAATTTCAACAAAATCCACCTCCTATAAATTCAGAATAATCATCGCGGTTTCTATCATTTTTTTACCGGAATCCATACTTTTCTTTTGAATAAACCGGTGTGCCTGCGGTTCGGTAAAATTATTGCGTTCCATCAAAATATTTTTCGCCTGTTCAATCACCTGTTTTTCATCAAAGTTCCCATTGGCGATCTTTTTTTTAATGGTAAGGCTGCTGTAATCGGAAATATTCAGCAGCATATTCACGGAAGAAATCAGGTTCATCCGATTGATCGGCATGATTAAGCTGGCACAGGAAAGCGATTCGGAAATGTCCATCTGCTGGGACTTTACGATAAACAGAAAATCGTAATTAGAGCCGATCGTTCTTGGAAGGTTCAGCGCCGGCATATCCATCAGCTTGACGCTGCAGACCACCACGCCACCGTGATAATGCCTGTTTGCAAAATCGATTACCTGCGAGCCGGTTGTACACACACCACTGACATTCAAACCGCCGGTACGGAGTACGGCCGCTATTTTTTTAGCGTAATCCGCATTTGAATTCGCTACAAGAATACTGCTCATCTTTTAACAACTCCGTAGAAAGGAATGTGGTGTTTTTGCAGCCTAATCAGAATTTATTCAGATACTGGTCCAACTCCCACTCCGTAACCGTAGTGGAAAATTCGTACCACTCTCTTTCCTTCGCCTCGGTGTATTTGTTAAACACATGGTCACCCAGTGTCTTTTCGATAAAGGGATCCGCCTTCATTTCTAAAACAGCGTTATTGAGATCCGTCGGCAAAGCCTCAATTCCCGCAGCCGCTCTTTCGCCGATATCAAAATCATAAATGTTCGCGGCAACCGCGTCAGGCGGTGTCAGGTCGTTTTTGATCCCGTCCAGTCCCGCCGCGAGCAGCACCGCAAACTCCAGATAAGGATTGCAGGCGGGATCGGGATTGCGCAGCTCCACCCGCGTGCCTTCCCCTCTGGAAGCGGGCACACGGATCAGCGCGCTGCGGTTGCTTAAAGTCCAGGCGATATTGCAGGGCGCCTCAAAACCCGGAACCAGTCTCTTGTAGGAATTGACCAGCGGATTGGTAATGGCACACATTCCTTTGATATGCTTTAAAATACCCGCAATAAAATTATATGCAATATGGCTTAACCCGGTTTCGCTGTCTGGATCGTAAAATGCATTCTTTCCGCCTTTGAACAGGGACATGTTGGTGTGCATTCCGGAACCGCTGCGACCGTAAACCGGCTTAGGCATAAAGGTGGCGCAAAGCCCGTGGGAATCCGCGCAGGATTTCACGACCATCTTAAAGGTCAGAATATTATCCGCCGCGGAAAGCGCTTCACTGTATTTAAAATCGATCTCGTGCTGCGCAAAGGCGACTTCATGGTGCGACGCTTCGATTTCGAACCCCATCTCTTCAAGATTCAGGCAGATATCGCGGCGAGCGCTTTCGCCCAGATCGGACGGCCCCAGATCAAAATAGCCGGCGGTATCGTGCGTAACGGTTGTAGGATGCCCGAATTCGTCCGTGTTGAACAGGAAAAATTCGCATTCGGGGCCCACGTTGAACGTGTATCCCATCTCCGCCGCTTCCTTCAGCGTCCTTTTCAGGACATAACGGGGGTCGCCCTCAAACGGTTCTCCGTTCGGCTTGTAGATATCACAGATCAGCCGGGCGACACGGCCGTGCTGCGTGTGCCACGGAAAGATGGTAAAAGAATCCAGGTCCGGTCTGAGGTACATGTCGGACTCCTCAATTCTGACGAACCCTTCAATGGACGAACCGTCGAACATGCACTGATTGTCAAGCGCCTTTTCGATCTGACTGGTCGTAATGGCCACATTTTTTAGGGTACCCAAAATATCCGTAAACTGCATGCGGATAAACCGAACATTATTTTCATCAATCATCCTGATGATGTCGTCTTTTGTATATTTACTCAAATCGATACCTCCCTAAAAATAAAAATAACAAGGGTGCTCCCTTACAGAACCTCCTTGTCTACATCATTTCAATAATAAGTATATTCTATTATATTCTGTATGCAGTGTCAATCTTTTTCGAATTGAAAGGAACATTTCATTTTAATGCACAAATTTTCTATCGCTCCCCTTTATTTTCCGTCTTTTTGCAGAATTGATACGTTTCTCCTGCAAAAATCAAGTGTTTTTTTATAAATTTTAATTGTAAATGATTGTATCCGGACTTTTGCTGTGCTACACTGTTGAATTGAGAAGTATTATTAAGTCGAATAATACCGTTCTTAATTTTATATAGGAGGATATCCCCATGTCTTATGTTAAAGAGCAACTCGCAAACGTAATCCGGCAAAATCCCAGCCAGCCCGAATTCATTCAGGCGGTAACCGAAGTTTTAACGTCTCTGGCTCCGGTTATTGAGCAAAATCCCCAGTATCAGAAAGCCGGTATTCTGGAAAGGCTGACCGAGCCGGACAGACAGGTGAAGTTTCGCGTAGCCTGGGTGGACGACGCAGGCAGCGTACGGGTAAACCGCGGCTACCGCGTCCAGTTTAACAACGCAATCGGACCGTATAAGGGCGGGCTTCGTTTTCATCCTTCCGTAAACATCGGCATCCTGAAATTTCTTGGATTTGAACAGATTTTCAAGAATTCCCTGACCGGCCTGCCGATCGGCGGAGGCAAAGGCGGTTCCGACTTTGACCCGAAAGGTAAATCCGACCGCGAGGTCATGGCATTCTGCCAGAGCTTTATGACGGAGCTCTGCCGCCACATCGGTCCGGACACAGACGTCCCCGCCGGCGACATCGGCGTAGGCGGCCGCGAAATCGGCTACCTGTTCGGCCAGTACAAGCGCCTCAGAAACGAATACTCCGGAATACTGACAGGGAAGGGACTGCCCTTTGGCGGCTCCCTCGTCCGTACGGAAGCAACCGGTTTCGGTCTGCTTTACTTCACCGACGCAATGCTCCGTAAAAACGGCAAATCCATCGAAGGAAAAATCATCGATATTTCCGGTTCGGGCAACGTTGCCATTTACGCCTGCCAGAAGGCGCAGGAGCTCGGCGGAAAGGTCGTGACTATGAGCGATTCCACCGGCTGGATCTACGACGCCGAAGGAATCGACCTCAAGGCGATCAAGGAAATCAAGGAAATCAAGCGCGGACGCCTGTCCGAGTATCAGACATATCGCCCGAATTCCGTATATCATGAAGGCAAAGGCGTTTGGAGCACTCCATGCGACATCGCGCTCCCTTGCGCCACCCAGAACGAACTTCTGCTTGATGACGCGAAAAAGCTCGTGAAAAACGGCGTATTCGCCGTGGCGGAAGGCGCCAATATGCCGACCAGCATTGAAGCTACGGAATACTTCCAGACAAACGGCGTTCTGTTTGCCCCCGGAAAAGCTTCCAACGCCGGCGGCGTCGCAACCTCCGCACTGGAAATGAGCCAGAACAGCATGCGTCTTTCCTGGAGCTTTGAGGAAGTCGATAGAAAGCTGAAAAGCATTATGGAAAACATTTTCGCAAACGCCTCCGACGCCGCAGAAAGATACGGCTGCCCAAAGAATTATGTAACGGGCGCCAATATTGCGGGCTTCGTCAAGGTAGCGGACGCCATGCTCGCGCAGGGCACCGTTTAACAGGATACGGAACATAACAACCAATTACCGCCGCCCGGAAATATTCCGGACGGCGGTTTCTATGTGCTCATATCGTTTTTAGGCGATTATTTGTGGTATTTACCGTGATAGATGATCTGAAAGGCGCGGTATATCTGCTCACAGAGCATCACACGGGCTAGCTGGTGAGGAAAAGTCATCGGCGACATGGAAAGGCGGAACTCAGCCTTTTGCTTCACTCTATCACCGAGTCCGAACGAGCTTCCGATGACAAAGCTGACCGTGCTGATTCCGCTCACAGCCAGCGTATTGATTTTATCGGAAAGCTGCCCGGAGGAAAGCGCTTTTCCCTCAATGCAAAGCGCAAACAAAGCGGAATTCCCCACGGCGGCAAGAAGGGCGTCCCCCTCTGTTTTCAGGGCAGCCCTGATCTGAGCGTCCGACGGGTTTTCCGGCAGCCTGCACTCGGGCAGCTCGAGGATGGAAAAGCTGCAGAATGCGCGCAGCCTTTTTTCATACTCCGCGCAGGCGTCCCTCCAATAGGCTTCCTTCAGTTTTCCGACGCAGATAAGATGAACTGTAAGCATAATCCCACCTAAAAAATAATTCCTTTTCCCGTATTGTTTTCTCTCGGTGCAACGGAAAGCTGGAAGTCGACTCCCTCTTTCAGCCCGGCCACGGAAAGAGAGCAAAGAGCCGTTTGAAAAGCAAGCTCCGGCGTGTTGTTTTCAGCGCTTAAGTGCGCCAGAATAAACCGCGTTGTTCCCTTTTGTGCCAAATTCGTAAGCTCATCCGCGCAGGCCTGATTGGAAAGGTGGCCCGTGTCGGACAAGATCCTCCGTTTCAGTGGGTAGGGATATGGCCCGTTTTTCAGCATTCCGACGTCATGATTTGATTCCAGCACCACCAGATCCGCGCCGGTCAGCTGATCACGCACCGTGTCGGACAAAAACCCGAGATCGGTGGAAAAGCCGACGCTTCGCCCGTCGTGGGTCTGCACACGGTAGCCGACGCTTTCCGCACAGTCGTGTGAGGTACGGAAGGGCCTGATAAACATGCCGGCGCATTCCATTCCCTTTTCACCGATCACATCCGCCTGAAAAGTCCCGTTTGCGCACCCCATTTTCTCCAGCGCGTCTAAAGTACCGGAAGAGGTATAAACCGGAATGTGCTTCCGGGAGGCCAGCACGCGCAGGCCCCGGACATGGTCGATATGTTCATGCGTGACAAAGATCGCTTTCACCGACTCGACGCCTATCCCGCAGGTTTCCAGCATATTGTTGAGCTGCTTTGCCGTTCTTCCCGCGTCGATCAGAATTCCCGCGCAGGAAGATCCTATGTAATAACTGTTTCCGCTGCTTCCGCTGAAAAGCGGACATATTCTCGCCATGAATGACCTCCTAAATAAAGAAAAGGGAAAGACCGATGTCAATCCCTTTCAAATCGTTCAAAAACATTCAGATTGCCTGCGCCACTGCCGGCTCAGAAATATGAATCCGCTGAATATCCGCCCCTAAATTCAAAAGCTTCTGCTCTACATTTTCATATCCGCGCTCAATATGAT
>UREO01000107.1 GCA_900546895.1 uncultured Oscillospiraceae bacterium | reverse complement strand
GAAAATGCGCTGTGAAAGAAGCGCCTTCCAATTCTGCATAGTCATTGGTCAGGATAACGCCGCCGCGCTCCACGCCCGGCAGGGAGAAGGCAGCGATGCTGATTGTCGGGTACGCACGCAGGGATAACTCCAGCATGGCCTCGAAGCTCGCAAGCCGTATATTCTCAAAGGCTTGTTCCGTCTGCCACACTGCCTCACCGTACAAATTCCCGACACAGGCACTGATGACATTTTTTCCGTTCCGTGTCCGCACCGACAGCGCGAGCACATGGGCGTATTCCGCATTGAAGGTATAGGCCTGTGACGGCCTCCCTCCGGTAGCAGAATGCATTTCGCCCAGAGTCACTTCCCCGCTTTCCACAAAGCTATTCAATATATTCCCAACCGTAGCAAAACTGAGCCCCGTCCGCTGCGTCATCTCTTTGATTGTGGAGGTTTTGCAGGAACACAAATCCCAGAGAACAGTCTGTGCATTGCTTTGTTTCATATCCAACATGTTGATTCCCATCCAAATCGCCTTCCTTATCAGCCGACCTTATCCTCGCCACAGCAGCCCAGCTTTACCATTGGCTTTGTTTTGCCGTGAAAATCGCTCCCTCGTGTAACAAACAAATCAAACTGTTCCGCCTTATTCAAAAACCACCGGGCGGTTTCGGGAGTGTGGTAGCTGCTGTAAACTTCTATCCCTTTCAGCCCCAAAGGAATCAGCTGATCGATCCTCTCAAAATTGCCCCGCAGATTCACCCCCGGATGGGCCAGCACGGATTTACCGCCGTTTCGGTGTATGATCCCGATTACATCCCTCATATCAGGAAAGGTCATGCCGGTGTAACAGGGCTTTCCCTGCGAGCAGTAATCCCAATAGAAATTAACATACGGGTTATCGCTTCGGCCGCCGCCCTTCCTGTAAGGACGCAGGATGTCGCTCTCGAGATATTTTTCATTTTTCAGTAAGGCTTCGGCAAAAACCTCCCCCGTCCAATGCTCGCTCCAATACCCTCCGGCGGTGATCGCATTCAGCTCCGCTTCGGTAAGGGTAAAGCCCATGCGGTTGATCAGCCGAAGTCTTTCTTTGGATGCATCGACACACTGTTTTCTCACGTTTTGCTCTATGGCCTCAAAATCAGGACTTTCAAGCTGAATATCATAGCCAAGGACATGAAAATTGGTATTTTGATAGGTACAGTCAATTTCGACGGCCGGATAACACCTTAAGTGTTCCTGTCTTGCCAGTTTCACTGCTTCCTGAGAACCTTTCACACAATTATGATCGGCTATTGCCATGATAGTAACACCCGCTCCCACACACATCTGAAGAAGCTTTGCGGGTGTATATTCCCCATCTTCGCTGTAACAGGAATGAATATGCAGGTCGATATTATGAAACCCGTTCATCGGTTTTCCCCCCTATCGTTAACAGCGAGCAAACGTTGCTCAATATTCTCAGGGATTAATATATTTCTCTAGTTATTATAATTAATATAATAAGATATAAAATAAGGATAAAGCAAGTGATTGGGAAAGTCAACAGCTTCAAATCAGCTAAACCACTCAAGCACCATAAAAAAGCGCCACCAAACTGGCGGCGCCGGAATTACTTAACGAAATGAAATATTGTCTTTTGAAATTCCATACTTTCTGGTTATAGCAGATTTAATTTTTTCTTCATTCAAGAAAGGAACTTTATTGATCTCATCGATAAATCTCCTTGTTGCTTGAATGTGCATATTCCTGCTGCCAACAAAGATGTCTATGTCGATCACGCTCATTCCTTCTGACGTATTGTTGGCAATCACGGTGACTTTATTAGTATCCATCAAATTCCCCTCCCTATTTGTTTTTATAATAATTCCAATAATAAAAAAAGTCAACAAAAAATATGGATACACCGTTTTTTCCTTCTTCGACATATTATGCCACAAAACAGGAATGATTCCTGTTATAATAAAAATAACCTCTCATAAGATCACAAAGGGTGATAAAGCGCAAGAGAAAGGATGTTCAAAATGAAAATTATCGTTGACAGAAATGAATTGGAAAAAAGACTGACGCAAGCCCGAAAGGGAAAACTGATTGAATTTTGTATTGTCCCTTCTCAATTTGATTCCGGCAAATTGAATCCGGCTCTGTTACATATTGGTACCGTATACAACGATGGTTCCTATGAAGATCTGGAAAGCATTTACGAATTCAGAAGATTGCAGTTAGTCGATGATTTCTGATTCCTGCGGCTGTTCTAAACAGCCTTCTTAACAAAACAATGCATAAAAAATGCACCTTGAGCGGGCTTCAAAACCCGTTTGAGGCGCATTTTTTGTTTTGAAAGCTGTTACTTCTTATAATTTGCTATCGAAAACTTATTCTGCGGCAGCCTCTTTTATTTTGGCTCCGCTTTTAACAGAAAGCGATAAAAACACCTGTAGAAAGCAATTCCTTATTGTATTATTCCAGTGTTGCGGCTACGCGCTTCAGCTCGGATATGATGCCGATATGCTGTGGACAGACGGATTCACACTGCCCGCACTCAATACAATCACTGGCGGCGCTTCCCCCTTGCGTCGCCCACATATAACCGTGTTTTGCGATATCAAGGCTTCCAAAAATAAGCCGGCGGTTCATCGCATCAAAGATATCGGGAATGGCGATTTCCTGCGGACAGCCTTTCGTGCAGTACCGGCAGCCCGTACAGGGGATGCCCGGAATCTGGTCGAGCACCGCTTTTGCCTTGGCAATCACCTGACGCTCGGAGGGTTCCAGCGGCCGGAAGGCTGACATCGTGGCAAGATTGTCTTTCATCTGTTCGACATTGGACATTCCGCTGAGCACGGTGATGACAGGGTCGAGCGACGCAGCATACCGGAGCGCCCAGGAAGCGAACGAAGCGTCCGGTTTCCCTTCTCGCAGCACCTCCGCCACCGACTCGGGTGGGTTGGCGAGCAAGCCCCCCTTGACCGGCTCCATGATGATTACAGGTTTGCCGTGCTTTTTCGCTACCTCGAAGCATTTGCCTGACTGTACGGTGGGGCTGTCCCAATCGGCGTAATTGATCTGCAGCTGTACAAATTCCATTTCCGGGTGCAGGGTGAGGATTTCATCGAGCGCCTCGGGTTTGTCATGCATGGAGAACCCCACGTGCCTGATCAGCCCTTTCGCGCGCTGCTCGAGCACGAAATCCCACATGCCGTAATCGTCGAACGCTTTGGTTCGGTCGCCGCCGCAGTTGTGAAGCAGATAAAAATCAAAATACTCCGCCCCGGTCCTCCGGAGCGACGTGTAAAACATCTGTCTGGCTTCTTCGGCGTTCTTTGCCCCGGCCCAGGCGGGCAATTTTGTGGCCAGCTGAAATTTTTCGCGCGGATAGCGGTCCACCAACGCCGTTTTGGCTGCTTCCTCGGACTTTCCGCCAATGTAACCGTAAGCCGTGTCAAAATAGGTAAAACCCGCGGCAAGAAACTGATCCACCATGGTTTTCGTCTGTTCGATGTCGACCTCTTTGCCGAGCATCGGCAGACGCATCAGCCCAAAACCGAGTTTGGGAATGTCTTTCCCCAGATCATTCATTTATTATCCTCCTTATCCTATTGACTCTTACGTTCCGTCCCGCCGAAGGCGGAAGTGGAACGTGTTTTGTCTCGCAAACTGAAATGGAATTGTTGTAGAATAATTTTACAACTGAAACTGAACTTTAAGTCAAGACTTTTTTAAAAATATTGATACCCGCCCATCGAAGCAGCGGCCAGATACGCGGATTCATCCTGATTTGGATTAACTGGAATGAAAGAAACAACATAAAATAGCTCAGGAGGTGTTCGTTTGTATTTAGAACCACAATTCGATCAAATGCAAAACATTTTGAAAGGCCTGCCCTCCGCATATGCCATGGTGAAAGGCAGTCCGGGGTTTCCTAATATAAATGGTATGGTCTGCTTTTATCAGTTGGCGGACGGTGTCCTCGTGCTTACACAGATCAACGGTCTGCCCCACAGCACAGGGAACTGCCCTGCCGATATCTTTGGCTTCCATATTCACGAAGGAAATCAATGTACCGGGAACGCTCAGGATCCCTTTGCCAACACAGGAGCGCATTACAACCCGAAGCACTGCCCTCACCCCGCACACGCGGGCGACATGCCCCCGTTATTCGGAAATCATGGATTCGCTTTTATGGCGTTTATGACGGACAGATTTTCAGTGAACGAAATCCTAGGACGTACCGTCATCGTCCATTCATCACCGGACGATTTCAAAACCCAGCCGTCAGGAAATTCAGGAAACAAAATAGCATGCGGCCAAATCGTGCAAAACGGCATGGAATGATTTTTCATTGTCAGGGGGTGCAGAAAGCATTGTTTCGGGCAGACGCCCGCAAACCGTGCTCAGCATCCCCTGACGACCTGCTCCGCGCACTTGATTCCGTCCACCGCGGCGGAAATAATGCCGCCCGCGTACCCCGCGCCTTCCCCGCACGGATAAAGCCCCTCCGCGGCGACGGACTGCATACCGTCACCGCGCAGAATACGCACCGGCGACGAGCTGCGGCTTTCCACCGCGGTCAGAAGGGCATCCGGATCAGAAAAGCCCCTCAGCTTATGCTCCATCAGAAGAATCCCCTGCCGCATGGAGTCGGCAATAAAGTCCGGCAGGCAGTCGTCCAGACTGCAGGGCGTTACCCCCGGAAGATAGGTCGGCTGACAGCCGCCGATCTTTTCAGACGGCACACGCCTGAGAAAATCTTCGACCCGCTGTACCGGCGCGCGGAAGCCCCCGCCCCCCAGCTGAAACGCTTTTTCTTCCAGCCTGCGCTGAAATTCCACACCGGCGAGCGGATGCCCGCTGCCGAAATCCCCGGGTCCGACGCTGACAAGCAGCGCCGCGTTCGCGTTTCTTCCGTTCCGGGCGAAATTGCTCATCCCGTTCGTTACCAGACGTCCTTCCTCGCTCGCGGCGGCGACCACCTGCCCGCCCGGACACATGCAGAACGTGTAGACGCCCCTGCCGTTTTTCAGGTGTACGGCCAGTTTGTAATCGGCCGCTCCCAGAGCCGGATGACCGGCAAAAAAGCCGTACTGGGAACGGCTGACCAGCTCCTGCGGATGCTCGATCCGGGCGCCGACGGAAAACGGCTTCTGTTCCATCGGCAGCTTCAGGGAATACAGCATTTCAAAGGTATCCCGGGCGCTGTGGCCAACGGCCAGAATCACGCGTTCCGCTTCCAGCGTATAGGACGAGCCGCCGCGCGGTTTTACCTCCAATCCGGTCACCCTGCCGTCCTTCATCAGGATCTTTTGCAGACAGGTTTCAAAATGCACCTCTCCGCCGAGCGCAATGATCCGCTCCCGGATATTTTTGACCGCGCCGGGCAGCCTGTCCGTACCGATATGCGGCTTTGCCAGATACAGAATTTCCGGCGGGGCGCCCGCGGCCACAAATTCCTCCAGCACCTTTCGGGCGCGGGAATCCTTTGTCCCGGTATTCAGCTTTCCGTCCGAAAAGGTACCGGCGCCGCCCTCTCCGAACTGAACGTTGCTTTCCGTGTCGAGCTCCCCTGTTTTCCAGAAAAGGGCGACCTGTTCCTCTCTGCGTTCTACGGCGCTTCCGCGTTCAAACACGACCGGCCTCTGCCCCGCCTGCGCCAGAATCAGCGCGGCAAAAAGCCCGGCCGGGCCGAAGCCCACGACCACGGGACGGATTTCGCGCGGTTTTCCGGCGGGAAGCTCATAGCGGTAAGGCTCCGCTTCCGTAATTTTGGGGTCCCGTGGGCTGTAATTTTGACCGCAGTCCACCTCCGCCGTACAAATAAAATGCACGTCGTTCTTTTTGCGTGCATCCACGGATTTTTTAGAAAGCTTACAGGCACGGATCCGGTCGGGAGCAACTTTCAGCCGCGCGGCGGCCTCCCGCTTTAAATCCTCCTCGGTTCCATCCAGCTTCATGCTGATTTCAGAAATTCGATACATGGTTTCCCCTCTATGATTTTAATAAGGAATGCGCGGCGGCGCTTCCCGCGGTAATTCCGGAGCTCCACGCCCAGTGAAGGTTGAAGCCGCCGCAGTCGCCGTCTATGTTCAGTAATTCCCCCGCAAGGTACAGGCCCGGACACGGTTTTGACTGCAGATTTTCGTCCGTCTCCCCCAGCGGGACTCCGCCCGCCGTGACCTGGGCATCCTTCCAGGAAAGCGTTCCCAAAACGTCGAAGCGAAAATCCTTTACCCGGCCGGCAACGGAAACAAGCTCCGCCTGTTTCAGCTCTGCGGCACGCTTCGGCACCCGGGAAAGCGCGGCCCGGACCACTTCCCGCCCTACCAGCTTATGGACGCACCCGCTCAAAAGGTCACCCGCCGGCAGCATTTTTAGCGCTTCTTTTCTGTCTTGGAGCATGGAAAGAATCTGCTGGACGGAATACTCCGGCAGCAGGTCGAGCGAGATTTCCGTTTTTCTGCCGGTACCGGCTTCCCCCACCAGACGGGAAAGCTCAAAAATACAGATACCCGACAGCCCGTTTTCTGTAAACTGAACCTCGCCGCTGACGGTTTTTACAGGTTCCCCGTTCAAAAGGAGGGTTGCAGCCGCCGCGCTGCGCGCCCCTTTCAGCGGTTTCGCCCGTCGGGGATCGGTTTTTACCTGAACCAGAGACGGCCACAGCCTTATAACGCTGTGGCCCAAAGAGGACGCGATCTGATATCCGCTCCCGTCGGAGCCGAGCTGGGGATAGGCCTTTCCTCCGCAGGCCAGAATCAGACGCTTTGTGTGAATCTGGCCGGACGCCGAGGAAATTTCAAACCCGGACGCGGACTTTCTGACCGCGGCAACAGGAAAATCGCAGACGGTTTCCACCTTCAGCCGCTCCAGCTGCAGCCGAAGAACGTCCAGAACGGCGGACGCCTGCAGGCTGTTCGGATAAACGCGGCCTTCGTCCAGTTCCCTGCAAAGCAGGCCGAACGACAGAAAGCGGTCGATAATCTCCTGTGGGGAACAGGTATTGAGAATCGGCGCCGCCAGACCGGTATCCCCGTGATAATGCGCGATACCGACGTTCCTGTTCGTCAGGTTGCAGCGCCCGTTTCCGGTCGCCAGCAGCTTTTTACCGACGCGCGGATTGGCTTCCAACACCGCTGTTTTCGCGTGAATATGGCTTCGTCCGCATTCCTCCGCCGCGGCCGCGGCGGCCATCAGGCCGGACGCTCCCCCGCCGATTACGGCAATATCGCAAGAATCCATGATATCCTCCTAAAACTGCCGGACTTGCCCGGGCATTCGGCAAAAGTTACTTACAGTATAAGACATTTCACGGGTAAATGGCAAGCTGTTTCAAGCATTCTGTTACGGGATTCTTCATTGCCGTAGACCTGTATTTGATTGATCCTGACAAAAGTTTCTCAGGATTTTCGGCAGATATTTCAAAGCTTTTGGATAAAAGACGACAAAACCGGCGCGGCTCAAAAGAACCGCGCCGATTATCTATGAATTTTCAGGGAAGGATAACAGCTTAGCCGAAATATCTTGCAAGCAAGCCCTTGAAACCGGCACCATGGCGGGCTTCATCCTTTGCCATCTCATGTACGGTATCATGGATCGCATCGTAATTCAGTGATTTTGCTCTCTTTGCAAGATCAAGCTTTCCGGAGCAGGCGCCCGCTTCGGCATCCGCGCGCAGCTGAAGATTCTTTTTGGTGCTGTTGGTTACGACCTCGCCGAGGAGTTCCGCAAATCTGGAAGCATGATTGGCTTCTTCCAGCGCGTATCTTTTAAATGCTTCGGCAATTTCGGGGTATCCCTCGCGGTCGGCCTGGCGGGACATTGCCAGATACATGCCGACTTCGCAGCATTCGCCGTTGAAGTTTGCAACCAGCCCGTCGTAAACTTCCTTGTCGATCCCCTTTGCAATGCCAACTTCATGCTCGCAGGCAAACGAAGCTTCTCCGCTTTGCTCTACAAACTTCTCCTTGGGAGCCTTACACTGCGGGCAAAAATCAGGGGCTTCTTCGCCCTCGTAAACATAACCACATACAGAACATACAAATTTCTTCATCTTAAAATCCTCCATATTAAAATATTTATTCTAAAGGCGGCCGCCTTTTTAAGCATTCTGAGCACAGTCCGTGAAACTGAACATCTGTGGAATCGACACGGACACAATATTCTTTGGCAATTGCATCTTTGACCGCCGAAGGGACAAATTCACCGGAAATATCAATCACAGCACCGCAGGAGGAACAGATAAAATGCGTATGCGGTTCCGTATTTCCGTCAAACCGTTCCTGGCCGTTCACCGTTCCCACGCTGACAATGACCCCGTCATTTTTAAATTGGGCCAGATTGCGGTAGACCGTACCAAGGCTCAAGTCCGGATAGACCGGCTTCAGCGTTTGATACACCCATTCCGCCGTGGGATGGATGGACGTGCTTTTGATCGCATTTAAAATTGCTTCGCGTTTTCTGCTGTAATTTTGTTTCTTTTCCATATCGCTCTCCATAATTAGTAATAATTACTGTTCTCGTTTTATATATTAACACACCGTTTCCGGGTTGTAAAGGGCTTTTACAAAAATATTTTTAAATAATTGAAAATGTTGAGACAGAAATCACAACTATCGGTTGATTTATGTCTGTTTTCTGATACAATAAGCAATGGATTTGAAAAAGAGGAATACCGGAAGAGGATTTTTATGAAACACGGGACAATCATCAAAGAATATTTCTATATTACGGTCAGCACGCTGTTAATTGTTTCGGGTGTCTATTTCTTTAAATTTCCGAACAATTTCACCTTCGGCGGCGTAACCGGCCTTTCGGTCGTTCTCGGCAGGGTCACCCCCCTCTCGCCGAGCACCGTCAACCTGATTCTGAATGTGCTGCTCCTGATTCTGGGCTTTCTGTTTCTGGGAAGAAATTTTGCCATTAAAACCGTGTATTCCAGTTTGCTGCTTTCTTTGTGCCTTTCGGGCCTTGAG
>UREO01000106.1 GCA_900546895.1 uncultured Oscillospiraceae bacterium | reverse complement strand
GAATCTCGTGCGGGCCGATCTCGTTTTTAATATTTTTCAGCTCGTTCATCAGGACTTCGTCGATCTGAAGACGTCCGGCGGTATCGATCAGGACCATGTCGTTGCCGTAGTCCCTTGCGTGCCTGACGGCGGCTTTACAGATTTTCACGGGGTCTTCCCGCCCCATTTCAAAAACGGGAACACCGGCGTTTTCACCGACGACCTGCAGCTGTTTGATGGCGGCGGGACGGTAAATATCGCACGCGACCAGAAGGGGCCTGTGGCCCTTGTTTTTCAGCATCAGCCCCAGCTTTCCGGCGTGGGTGGTTTTACCGGCGCCCTGCAGGCCGCAGAGCATGATAACGGTCGGGGGGGACGGAGGGCTGGCGAGCTTCGCGTCGCTTCCGCCCATCAGAGCGGTCAGTTCCTCGTTTACAATTTTAATCACCATCTGCGCCGGGGTCAAACTCTCCATCACCTCGGTGCCGACGGCACGCGCGCTCACGGTATTGGTAAAGTCTTTGGCGACCTTATAGTTTACGTCGGCTTCCAAAAGGGCAAGGCGGACTTCACGCATTGCTTCCTTTACGTCGGCCTCATTCAGTTTTCCTTTTGATTTCAGCCGTTTAAATGCGGCCGACAGCTTATCGGCAAGACCTTCAAATGCCAACAGGGGCCCTCCTTCCTATTCGCAGAGCTTTTGGGAAATATCAAGAATCAGCTTTGCGTTGTTTTCAAGCTCATTGGAATATATGTAATGATCGTTGTATTCTTTAATCTGTCCGGCAGCGGAGCTGATGCGCTCCAGACCGCTTCTCATCTCACGGAAACGGCGGGCTAGGCCCAGACGCTCCTCCATGTCCAGCAACTGAAATTCGGCGCGTTTAATGGAATCACGCACCCCCTGGCGGGTAATGCCCTGGTTGTCCGCAATTTCGGAAAGCGATAAATCCTCGTTGTAGTAATATTCGATTACCTCGCGCTGTTTGTCGGTCAGCATATCCCCGTAAAAATCAAGCAATAACGATATTTCCAGATTTTTCGACATCCGATACCCCTCCATTCAGCCTGTAAAGCAATTAACTTTACAGTTACGAATTATACAATAAAACGCGACGCTTGTCAATAGGAAAAAAGGGCGAAGCGCCGCGCTTTTTATTTTTACCGGGATTGATTCAGAAAGGATTTTAGCTTTTCCTGAAGATACTTCTCCAGTTCCGGCATGTTCACTGAAAAATTCAGCAGGAATTTTCCGTTGCGGACCTCCAGCCCGCTGATATTGCCCGGAGCGTCGTTCGGCATTTCGTAGGTGCCGAACATCGTCGGCGGCAGGTACAGGACAGCTCCCTCCCGCTCTACGCTTTTTGGAAGGGAACCCGTGGCACGGGAAAGCACCCACGCGGGATCGACCGGCAAACGGCCGATTTTCAGGGAGTTGACAGCGGCGCGGATATTGTTTTTCGCGCTGTCCCAGCCGACCGTCAGGTTGGCGCTGACGCCCAGCTTCATCCCTTTGTAAAAAACGGGCAGATAGGCGTCAACAGTGTTGTCGCTGTTGACGGTAAGCCGCACCCCGGAAACGGCGCTCTGACCGTTCTGTGCAAGCTTCCGGGTCATCAGCGCGCCGACCTCTTCCCCGGTCAGCTCAGCCGGCTTTCCGGTACCGGCCGCAACAAGGAGCTTCGCGGTCACCGCGGAAGAATCCATTTCCCCGCTTAGTGCAAGGGGTTCATTGGGGTCGTTCAGCGCCAGCGCAAACAGGATTCCGATGACCGCGAGCAGCAGAACAAAAACAGACATCAGAATGATCAGAGGCCTTTTTTTTCGGGTTTGCGTCGTTTTCAGAGCAATCTCCCCCTCTTTTACAGAATCAGGACAAACGTACCGGCAGTAATCAGAATACCCCCGAGAACGGTCTTTATCTCTATCTTTTCATGCAGGAATGCAAACGCAAGGAAAATCGTGATGACCACGCTGAATTTATCGATCGGAGCAACCTTGGAAACCGGGCCGATCTGGATCGCCTTGTAATAAAAAAGCCAGGAAAGGCCCGTTGTGATTCCGGACAGGACCAAAAACAGCAGACTTCTCTGTGTAATGTTTTTGATCCCGGTATTCGCTCCGGTAAAAAAGACGATGCCCCACGCAAGAATCAGTACCACGACGGTTCTGACCGCTGTGGCGAGATTAGAGTTGACATTCTCGATACCGATCTTTGCCAGAATCGACGTCAAAGCTGCAAACAGCGCGGACCCAACTGCGTAAACAACCCACATCACGCCGCCTCATCTCCGATCATTATTTTAATTCCACAATGGTAACGCCGGCTTCTCCCTCTCCGTACACGCCCAGCCGGTAGCTGCGCACGCTCGGATGCCTTTTCAGGTGCTGCTGCACGGCTGCGCGCAGGGCCCCCGTTCCTTTACCGTGAATAACGGTAAGCTGCTCAATACCGCTGAGCAGCGCCGAATCAATAAACCGGTCGACATTCATAATGGCCTCTTCCGTCGTCTGCCCGCGCAGGTCAAGCTCGGTCGTCACCTTTGCCTGCGCTCTGCCCGTCACGTTTCTGGTAACGGTCCTGCGCTTTTCCTTCCCTTTTTTCTCCTGCACCAGCCGCAGATTGGAAAGCGGCACCCTTGTCTGGATGATGCCCGCCTGTACCAGAACGTTTTGGTTATTTCCCTCCGGCAACTGCAGCACCGTTCCCTGCTTGTCAATATCGTAAAGCAGGACGGTATCCCCCACCTGCAGCGGACGCGACAGCACATACGGGCCCTCGTCCTTTCTGCCGTGAATGGGATCGGCGGTTTCCTCCAGAACGCGCAGCCCGGCTTTCAGCCTTGCCTTCTGCTCAGCGGAGAGCGTTTTGTTCTGCTGTTTTTTCAGTTCTTCCATTTCGTTCAGAAGGGCGTCAATCTGCCCGCGGGTACGGGAAACCAGCTCGGAAGCCTGCTGGCGCGCCTTCTCGATCTCTTTGTCCGCCTCGGCCTGGATGCTGCTGCGGATTTCCTGCGCCTCCTTCTGCGCCCGAACGGCTTCCAGATGCGCCTGCTCCGCTTTGGCGCGCTCGCCCTCCAGCTTCTGGCGGCTGGTTTCCAGGCTTTGAACCACGTCCTCAAATCGTGTATTTTCACTGGATACCAGCTCTTTCGCGCGTTCCACAATTTCCTCTTCCATACCAAGGCGCAAAGAGATGGCAAACGCGTTGGAGCGGCCCGGCACGCCGATCAGCAGACGGTAGGTCGGCCGCAGCGTTTGTACGTCGAACTCGCAGCACGCGTTTTCCACGCCGTCTGTCTGCAGCGCATAGGCTTTCAGCTCCGCGTAGTGGGTCGTAGCGGCCACCCGCGCGCCCTTTTTGCGCAAAGCCTCCAGAATCGCCATCGCGAGCGCCGCGCCCTCGACCGGGTCGGTTCCCGCCCCCAGCTCATCCAGCAAAATCAGGCTGTTCTCGTCCGCCTGACCGATGATCCGGATCATATTTGTCATATGCGCCGAAAAAGTGGACAGCGATTGTTCGATGCTCTGCTCGTCGCCGATGTCGGCCAGCACCTGATGAAAAACGGAAATCTCGCTGTTTTCCGCCACCGGCAGCATCAGCCCGCACATAGCCATCAGCGTAAGCAGGCCCACCGTTTTCAGCGACACCGTTTTTCCTCCCGTGTTGGGGCCGGTAATCACCAAGGTATCAAAATGAATGCCGAGTTCAATGTCCGTGGGGACGACCCGGTTCTTGTCAATCAGCGGATGGCGCGCCTTTTTCAGCAGGATTTTCCCCTTGTCGTTCACTGCCGGAAGGCTGGCCTTCATCTTATAGCCCAGATTCGCCTTGCCGAAAATCAGGTTCAGCTCCACCGCGGCGCGGTACCCGCTGATAATCCCGCTGGAAAAGTTTCCGGTCTCCGCCGAAAGCTCGGCGAGAATCCGCTCTATTTCCGCCTGCTCCTGCGACTGCAGCACCCGCACCTCATTGTTGGCCTCGACGACCCCCATCGGCTCTACAAACACGGTCGCACCGCTTGAGGAGGTATCGTGCACCAATCCGGCGATTTCTCCCCGGAACTCCGCCTTGACCGGCACGACGAACCGGCCGCCGCGCATGGTGACGATCGGGTCCTGCAGATATTTCTGATAGAGCGTGGAACGGATCATTTTATCAAGCTGTTCCCGGACGCGGGAGGACGCGGAACGGATTTTGCGGCGGATGGACGCAAGCTGAACGGACGCGTTGTCCGACATTTCCTCCTCGGAAAGGATCGCGCCGTAAATCCGGTCCTCCAGATATTTGTTGGGCATCAGGGAATCGAACCGCCAGTCCAGACAGCTTTTTACCCCCGCGCTTTTCGAGCGCCAATCCACGATCCCGCGCAGCGTACGCAGAACGCCCGCGACGCGCAGCAGCTCGGCCATGTTGAGCGTGCCGCCCGCCTCCGCGCGGCGCAGGGAATTGGTCGTGTTGTACAGCCCGCCGAAGGACGGCGCGCCGAAGCGGGCCATCAGCGTAAAGGCCCCGTCCGTGTCTGCCAGAAGCCGCTGTACCTCGGAAAGGGAAACAGACGGGGTAAGCTGCAAAGCGAGCTCCGCCGCATCCTCGCACGCCGTTTCAGCCGCCAGCAGCTTTCGTATTTTATCAAGCTCCAATGCTCTGTAATGTCTTTGCATCGTATCTTCCATAAGTTACCTCTACCTATTTCTATGAAAATCAAGTCTTCTTTATCAATTATATAAAAAGAAACTGGGTGAAAAACATGTAAAGGAGCGTTCCTCCCCCAATGCTCAAAAGCGTATTGTGCTTCCATTTGTGCAGAAGAACCACCGCCCCCACGGAAATCAGCTCCGGTGCGCCGAACGGCGCCGAGAAAATGGAAATCCCTTTCAGGCAGTAGACGATCAGCATCCCCATCACCGCGCAGGGAAGCACCCTGCCCAGATAGCGGACAAACGCCGGCGTCTCCCTCCCCTGCGGGAACAGGAGAAACGGCAGAGCGCGGGTAAACAGCGTGATCAGCGCGATCACGAGAATCAGGATCAGGGCCTGACTGGACGTCAGCGTCATACGGCTTCCTCCCTTTCAGAGGCTTTCCCGAAAAGGCTGAGGACGGCGGCGATCAGCACCATGGAGGGCAGGATAAAATTCCCCGGTCCGAACACGGCAAGGCACAAAAGAGAACCGCCCAGCCCGACAAGGGCGGGAAAATGGTTCCTGTTATTTTCCCACTGATCCACAAAGATAACCGTAAAAAGTGCCGTCATTACAAAATCAATCCCCTTTGTATTGAAAGAAACCAGGGAACCGATCAGGCCTCCCGCCGCCGCACCGACGACCCAGTAAAGCTGGTCAAGAAGGGAAACCCAGAACAGAAACCGATCCTCGTCGACGCCTTCCGGCGCGCGGGCGCTGCACAGCAGGGAAAAGGTTTCATCCGTCAGCGAAAAAATCATGTAAGGCTTTTTCTTTCCCATGCTCTTGAACTTTTCCAGCATGGAAATTCCGTAAAAGGTATGTCGTGCGTTGACCATCAGTGTCATCAGCGCCGCCTGCAGCGGCAGAAACGGGCCGGACAAAAGTCCGATTGCCACAAACTGCATGGAGCCCGCGTAAATAAACACACTCATCAGCACCGCCCAGCCCCAGCCGTACCCTTTGCTGTTCAGCAGGATTCCGAAGGCGGCGCCTAAAAAAAGATAACCGAGCATCACCGGAATGGTGTGCGGGAAAGCCGCGCGCAGCGCGTTTGTATGTTTCAAAAGGGTTCCCCCAATCATTCTAACCGTTCGTTGATTCGTCCTCTGTTTTCATTTGTCTGTAAAATTCCAGCGTATTGAAGCTGCGCTCCAAGGTGGATAAAACGTACTGTTCACTGGCCGTAGAAAGCTCCTTCAGCCCCTGTTTCGACAAACCGAAGGAAAAGAGCTTCTCAAAATCGGCGTAAATAATATGCCGCAGACCGGTCAGCGCGCCGCGGCTCAGCCGGACGGCGGGTTCCGCGGAGTCCACGAAGCAGTCCCCGCAATAAATCAACCCCTTGCGGGGAAGGAAGAACATCTCCTCCGCCTCATAGCACGAACAGCCGGAGCAACAGATCAGATCGGGCATATACCCCGCGAGCGAGAGCATTTTCATTTCCACGATCGCCTTGATCTGTGAGTTCGGCCTGATCCCCTTGCACAGAAAGTGGAAAGAGTTGAGCATTAAACGCAAAAAATCCCCGGCCTCGGCTTCCTGCGGCGCCAGCGCACCCGCCAGCTCACAAAAATATTGGGCAAGGGAAAGACGCTCAATATCCCTGCGAAGGTCAAAAAAAACTTCAATGGGCTGCGCGTCGTCAATTATGTACTTATCCCGCCCCTTGAAAATCGTGAGGCGGGAATAACTGAAAAGCTGTGTCGCGGAAAGTTTGCTGTTTTTTATTTTTTTAGCCTGCTGGGCAAAAGCGCGTACAACCCCTTCCCCGCTTGTAAGTACGGTGACAAGGCGGTCGCTTTCACCCACGGAATTCTCCCTGATAATCAGGCCTTTGGTCTCTATCTGCATCCGCGCCCTCCCGCATCTGCCTTTCTTCATTACCGTGTTTGCATTGGCTGTAGATCAGATAATCGCTGATATTTCCGGTATGTTGAAAACAATTCCACGCTGTTTGTTCATCCATATTTCCCGCTCCCTTTTCATGTTCTAATTTAAGTATTTGCCTTAAATCAGCTTATATGAGCGGTAAATAAATGAATTAAACCCATAATCAGACAAATTTTTCTGTAAAAATGTGCTTTGCCTAACCGTTGAAAGAGTTGTTGTCAAACCCAAGGCTACGCAAAACCGCGGTGCGGTTGCGCCAGTCCTCTTTCACCTTTACCCAGAGCTTCAGATTGATTTTACAGTCAAAAAAACGTTCCATATCGGTGCGGGCCAGCGTGCCGACTTTTTTCAGCATCGCCCCGTCCCTGCCGATAATAATTCCCTTGTGGCTTTCCTTTTCGCAGAAAACCGTAGCATCCATATCGGTGATGCCGCTTTTGTCCCCGCGCTCGTGCATGCTTTCCACCAAAACGGCAATGCCGTGCGGAACCTCTTTGCTGCAGAGGCGCAGCAGCTTTTCCCGGATGATTTCCGCAGCCAGAACGCGCTCGGGCTGATCGGTCAGCGTATCCTCCTCAAAAAAATGCCCGCCGGGCATCGCAAGCTTTTCCAGCTCGCCGGTAAGGGCCCTGACCCCGTTGCCGTCCATTGCCGAAACGGGGACTACAGCCTCAAAGTCGTAAAGCGCGGACAGTTCAGATATCTGCGCCATCAAAACGCTCTTGTCCTGCAGCAGATCGATTTTGTTGATTGCCAGCACCGCCGGGATTTCAATCGACTTGAAGCGTTCGATCAGCGTCTGGTCCGCCGGCGAGATTTTTTTACCCGCTTCCACTACCAGAAGGCAGGCGTCCACTCCGGAAACAGACTCCGTAACGGAGCGCACCATGTACTCCCCAAGCTGATTGTGCGGTTTTAAAAGACCGGGCGTATCAATAAAGACCAGCTGGTATTCCTCCTTGGTCAGAACGCCCATGATACGGGTACGCGTCGTTTGCGGTTTATTGGAAACGATAGCGACCTTCTGTCCGATCATCGCGTTCAAAAGGGACGATTTTCCCACATTCGGGCGGCCTACTATTGCAATAAAAGCGGATTTATCCTGTTTCTGATCCACCATGGGCTCTTCTCCTTATTTCTCTCGTTTTTTTCTGATATAATCACGGATGCCGGTAGGTCCCATAACGATATAAACAATGCTTGCCGCAGTCACCGCAGCAAGCAGCAAAAGCAAGGGCGGGCTGGCGGCAAAATACCGGAGGATTCTCCCGAAGACTTCGGGCTGCCAGAAAACGCACACGCCGACCGCCGCCGCAAAAAAGGCACAGACCAGAACCGCGCCCGCCGCCATATCCTTGATAATGCGCACCACGGGGTGAAAGCTTGCCGCCGTCAGGTCGCAGAGCTCCTCCGCAACGGTATTGAACAGTTCGGCGGTCATCACCATGGCGGTTACGATCATAACAGCGGCATAGCTTGTCCGTGACATTTCAAAAAAGAACGAAAAGACAAATACATACAGTGCAGCCACCGTATGTATCCGCATATTCCGTTCATTATTGATGCAGTAGATGATTCCGCGAAAAGCGTACCGAAAGCTTTTAAAAAACCGCAAGCTTATTCCTCATCCTCGTCCAATACATAGCTGCTTGTGCTGGGAAGACCCAGCTGGGTCATGACCAGCTCTTCCTTCTCGCGCATATGGACCCGCTGAATTCCGCCGTTTTCATGGTCGTAACCGAGCAGATGCAGCATGGAGTGCACAGAAAGGTAGCCTACCTCGCGCTCAAGGCTGTGGCCGTAGCGTTCCGCCTGTTCCACCGCCTTTTCCATGGAAATGACGATATCGCCCAGAATCTTCGCACCGGTGGAATGGTTGATATCGTACACGCCGTTTTCTCCCATCGGAAAGGAAAGCACGTCGGTTGGAACATCCTTTCCACGGTACTGCCTGTTTAATTCATGAATCTGCTCGTTATTTACAAAGGTGACGCTGATTTCTGCGGGCGATCCGAATTTTTCCATACGCAGCACAGCGTTGCAGCAGCGCCGCACCAGCATGCGCAACCCCGTAGGAATTTTAACCTCTTTTTGCTTATTTTCTATGATAACTCTCACTTTTTCCATGGTCTTTAATGCCCGGCCTCCTCGTTTTTCTCATATGCTTTGATAATGTCCTGCACCAGTTTATGGCGAACGACATCTTTTTCATTGAATCGCACCTGTGCGATATCGTCGATGTCGCGCAAGATTTTCATGACGTCCTTCAAGCCGGACCTGCGCCCGTCCGGAAGGTCTATCTGGGTAATATCCCCTGTAATCACCATTTTGGAATTGAATCCCAAACGGGTGAGAAACATCTTCATCTGCTCCGGCGTCGTGTTCTGCGCCTCGTCCAGAATAATAAAGCTGTCGTCAAGCGTTCTTCCGCGCATATACGCCAGCGGAGCCACTTC
>UREO01000105.1 GCA_900546895.1 uncultured Oscillospiraceae bacterium | reverse complement strand
CGGGGCAGTTCAAGAAAAATTTCCGTCCGATCCGGCTTTTGTTTTACATTTTTTAAAATTATCTCTTTTAATCCAATCAGTTTTTTGATAGGATGAGTACAGAGCATTTCGATGACCTCCAAAATGGCGATGTTCACAATTTCCATTTTAAAGGGTTTTTCATCGAATATGCTCTGTTTTTTACTCTTTTTGCTTCTATTTTACCACCTTCTAAGCACTAAAAAAGACAAAGTACCATTTTTGATACTTTGTCTTCAAGCTGAGGCGGCCATCACTTTTTGTGACGGCCGCATTTTTATCGTTTTATATTTCGATTTGAACGAGCAATTTCCGATGCAGGACCGCACCGATATGAGCACAGTCGATTTTCAGCGTTTCTTCGCATGCCTTTTTTGCACGCACACGGTTGCCCAAACCGTAGCTGCCAAGCGCGATCAGATACTGACAGTGTGCCTGGTTCCGGACATTCAGATCTTCGTCGAAAAGCTGCAAATCCGGCAGGGAAACAGCAAAATAGTCGATCGAAACTTGATCAAAGATATGTTTCTCTCCATAATCCACCAGCTTGTGGAAACGACTGAGGGCTTTTTCTTCAAGGCCGAGCTTTCGCAGAGCCAGTCCCTGATAAAAGATCATATCGGCGGGCTGATCGTTGTAATACATCATTCCCGCGGGTTCCTGATCACCAACGGAAGCACGCCGCCAATTTTCCTCAGCGCCCGCCGAATCACCCAGAGCTTCGCAGGCACATCCCAGATAATAATAAATATTGTTGTCCTTTTCCCCTTCCAGCTTACCTTCTCCCAGGTTTCCCGGAAACACAAGCGCCTTCTGAAGCAATTCCTTCGCCTGTGCCGCTTTCCCGCTGCGCAAAGCCCCGCGCGCCAGCTCCGCCAGCGCCAGCGTATACTGCGTGGTAATCTTGCCTTCCCCGCCTTCCCACGGGTGGAATTTTCTGATCTGCGTGCACCGGTATGCTTCCTCATGACGGCCCAAAAGATTCAGCAGGGTAATATATTCCACGCACAAATCGTCGCGCTGCTCAACCAAAGACTTGTATTTGTCAAAATTCTTGATTCGTTCGGCGGGAGCTACGCCGCGTTTTTTGTAGATCTGGTCGAGTTCTAAAAACACACGCGCGTCGGTCGTATCCAGCAGGAAAGCTGTTTCCAGCGCTTTCTGCGCCTCCTCAGGATTTTTTTCTTTATTATAGTAAGCGAGGGACAGATTTCTCCATGCAGTTGGGAACCGACCGTCGATGGAAACGGACTTTTCCCAAAGCTCACGCGCTTTTGCGTACTGTTTTTTATCGTACCAGAGATTTCCCAAATAGTAAGGTGCTTTTGCGTCCTTGGGAGAAACCCGGACAGCATATTCCAGCACCGCGATATCAGTAAGCTTATTTGGGAAACAATACAGCGGACTGCGCTTTGCCGCGTCTGCAAGGGCAAGTCTGCTTTCCTCCCCGTTCCCGCTGAGTGCGCTGTAATAGGCGGCATAATACGCAGGCATCGGATGCTTCCCTGTGTATAAACGAAGCGTCTCCACCGCTTCGCCGTAGCAGCCGTACACGGCATAATTCGTGGCAACATCAAGAAAAGCGTTCGGCTCGCCGCGCATCAGGGCAAGCATTTCCTCCCGGCCGGAACCGGTCGGATAGTTCTGCTCCATTCTCGAAAAATAATCGAAGGGATCAAGCCTGATATTTTCCTGTAAAAACGCTTTTACCTCCTCCGTTTTTCCGAGCTTCCGCAGAATCAGCGCCTTTAACCCGCGCGCCCTGACATGATGCAGGTTTCTGATAAGCGAGCGTTCCACATAGCCGAGCGCTTCCGTCCAGTTCCCGGATTTCGCCGCAAGGGCGGCAAGCCAATAGAACGACATCTCCTGCTGGTCATTCGTCCACGTTGCTTTATAAAAAGCGTCGAAAGCCTCTCCGTCACGCCCCTGATACGTCAGGCTCAGCCCGAGGTTAAAATACGGCTCGCTGTCATACGGGTTCGGGTTTTTCCAGGTAATGCGCTCGATTGCTTTCCGGAAATACGGTTCGCTTTGTGCAAACAGGCCCCTGCGGAACAGCAGCATGCCGTAAGCATTATTTAAGCGACTGTCATACGGGTCGCGCCTTAATCCCTCCAGATAATACGGGTCCGGGTCGTAGGTCGCATGGCGGTACTGCTCAATATGCAAACCGGTTAAATACAGCTCCTCATTGGTCGGAAGTTCTTCGGGTGCTTTCGCGGGCTGTGCGGGATCCGGAAGCTTTTCGATTTTTTCGGGGACGGGAGTATAGCTCAGCATCAGCCCGCCCGTTCCGTCATACACCGACAGGGTCAGTTCTTCCGGTTTTGCTCCCTCCGCAGAAAGCTTCGCGGTGTAAACATCGTTCGGCGACAGCGTCTGAACCGTGTCGAGCAGGGTCCCGGCCGTGCTTTTGAGCTCTATTTTCGCATGGGGACAGACGCCAGTTGCATACACGCAGACGCTTACATTGTCACCCTGTGTCTCCAGGTTCAGCACGACTTCGGTACTGGCATTTTTTACGTTTCCCGCTTTTTTGTAAGGCATAAAATACTGGGTAAAGCATTTTTCTTCGTACGGTTTCAGCCACGTAAAGTCCGGCTGGTTGTCGGTGAACATTCCGGTCATCAGCTCGATGTAAGGACCGTTTTCATCCGTGAGGTTTCTGTCCCAAGCCTTTCCGAATTCTCCGCTGCCCCAGGTCCACTGCTTTTTCCCGGGGGAAATATGGTGATCGGCAATGTGCAGGATTCCGGCTTCCGCCCCGTAGTCGTAACCGCCCACAAAATTATAGTCGGAATGGTATGCCATATAGGAAGTCGGAACCGGGATGTTTTTGTATCGTGAAATGTCCACCCCCGCACCGTAATCATGTTTATAATAAACGCCGGTGGCAATGGGGAATTTGGATACATCCCTTTTCCCGTGGTCCATCACCGCGTGTACGTCCGGCGGAAAAACAGACTGGGTATTCTCGTTGACGCTGACCGCAGGATTGGCCCACCACAAAAAGGTTTGCGGCATATCGGTGGGATTGTAAAGCTGACCTTTGATTTCAATGTAAGCTTTGTCCGGGTAAAGCGTAAAGCTCGCCATCCCTTTTGTCCCGTTGATCCGGTCCGTTTCACTGACCCGGACAGTTTTGCTCCCGTTCTGATTCTCACATACGATATAATCCACGGGGGAGAAGGTGGACGGACGGTGGTGCTGCGGCCAGTTGAATTCGATTCCCCCGCTGATCCACGGACCCGCAAGACCCACCAGCGCCGGTTTGATCACCTCGTTATAGTAAACAAAATCATATCCGTTTGTTTTATCATAAGCACGCTGGATTCGTCCGCCCAGCTCCGGTAAAATCATTACGCGCAGATAATCGTTTTCCAAAAAAACGGCGTGATAGGTCTTGTCTTTTTTCTCGTCATAAATTTTATCGATGACCGGGCACGGGTAAACTTTTCCCGAACTGCCCTGATAAACACGTTTTTCAAAAAACATGGGGTTTTTATCCGCGGCACCCACCTCATAGGTGGGGATCACTACGTTTTCCTGCCATACTTCCACCTGTTTTTCAGTATGCTTCATGATGATGCCTCCTAACGGTAAAATAAGTTCCACACAAAATTCTGCACAAAAACCATGCAGTTTGACGAATGTTATAATAACCTTTATAATATAAGAAAAGCTCTTGCTACTTCACTGAAAGGGTTGTGTTATCGTGAAAATATATGACCAGTCCGGTATTCTGGAAACCTCTGATCTTTATTTCCATACCCACAGCGCACAGGCGGAAGCGATGTACTTTTATCCTCTTTGCACCGGGCATTATTTCTGCGACAGCACGTATGTCGTAGACCGGCAAAGCTACAACAGTTTTCTGATTATCTATGTAAAACAAGGAACCGGATTTGTGGAGCAAAACGGACGCCACATCCCGCTGCAAGAGGGTTCCCTTGCGTTTATAGACTGTTATCAACCGCATTTATATTACACAAAGAACAGCTGGGAAATTTATTGGGTTCATTTCGACGGAATCCTTGCAAGGCAGTATTTTAACACCGCGACCCGCAGCGGCATCATTTTCACTCCTCAGAATCCCTATAATGCCGAACACTGCATCTGTAAAATATTCGAGCGTTATCACGGCCATATGAAGGTAAACGAAGTTGTTATTTCCAAGATTATCACGGATCTTCTGACCGAACTGATATTGTGCGCCAATAAAATTGTTTCAAAGGACAATAACAGCGTTGTGATTGAAGAGATTATGACCTACATTTCCGAAAACGCAGACCAACCGCTAACGCTGACACTGCTGGCAAAACGCGCGTCCCTGAGCCCATACTATTTTACAAGGGTGTTTAAAAAGGAAACCGGTTTTACTCCTCACGAGTATCTCATCCGTGTTCGCGTAGAGCTTGCGAAATTCCTATTGACCACAACGGATGTACGGATTAAGGAGATTGCCTACCGAAGCGGATTCGATAATGAGTGCAGCTTTTGCACCTCGTTTAAGAAAGCAACCGGCACCACGCCCCTGAAATACAGGGGAAAAACCGCAAAAATTCCAAAAAACAGCCGCCCTGCAGAAAATTAAGCGCAGGGCGGCTTACTTTTTAAGGATCGCAAGGCTTAGTTTGCAGCAGCACCCATCACTTCTTTGTAATTTTCCAGAGTAACGATTTCTGCGCTTACTGCCGTTTCCTGCTTTACTTCTTTTCCGGCGATCATATCGAGCAGCACCTGAACGGAACCGGCCCCGATCGAATCGGAGGAGAAATAAGTAGCGGCTTTCATTGGGGAACCGCCGGACTTCTTGAATTCGTCCTTTGCGAGATAAGCGCCCAACCCCACCACGCAGGCATTTTTATCGAGTCCCGCACTCTCGAGAGCACGGCACGCGCCTACCGTGCCTTCTTCGTTGGCGCCGGTCACAAGCCAGGTTTTGATTTCCGGATGAGCGGTAAACACAGTCGCGGCGGCGGTGTTGCCCTTATCGGTCGTTCCGTCGTAATCCGCCTTAAAAATTCTGTTTGCCGAAAAGTCGGGACACTCCTTCGTAAAGGCATCGTATTCTCCCTCCGCGCGCGGCACGCAGCTCGAAACAGTATCCATGGTCATAATCAGCAGACCGACGTCGGATTTGGAAACCAGATCGTTTTTCTTTGCGTAATCGGCAAGCCATTTCCCGTTCGTTTCCCCGATGGCATAAGCGTCGATTCCCACCCAGGGGGCCAGCTTTTTACCGCTGCCATCCTGCAGGGCGTCATCCGCCGCAACAACGGGGATCTTTGCCTGTGTGAGCTTATCCACAACGGACTGGGACATCGTCTGGTCGGGAATGCAGGTGACAACCCCGGACGCATTGTTTGCGATTGCGTTGTCGATCGCTTTCAGGTACTCCTCCGGGTTCATTTTGGCGTCGACATAGATAAACTCACCGCCCGCGGCCTCAACCGCCTTTTTTGCCGCGGCGCCTTCATCAATAAACCACGTTTGGTCCCCGGCCTTATAAACTCCGTAAACCGTCAATTTTCCGGAACCTTTCGACTCCGCGGCCGAACCGGCGGAGCCTGCGTCTCCGCT
Organism: uncultured Oscillospiraceae bacterium; assembly: GCA_900546895.1. GTDB lineage: Bacteria > Bacillota > Clostridia > Oscillospirales > Acutalibacteraceae > Caproiciproducens. The sequence goes on along the minus strand of UREO01000105.1, from coordinate 3,413 downwards.
GCTGCAGCCCGCCAGGCTTGCAAATGCCATAGTGACCGACAAAATAAATGCTAACGCTTTTTTCATACAATATCCTCCTGTTTCACATTATTCTAAACATGCTGATCGCATGTAAAGCAACAAATCATCATTACGCATTCTTCATGCTGGCCGCCAGCAGAACCTTGTTGCGTTTCTCTTTGCGCAGGTAATCGGTGGTCAGAGCAAACAGCAGCAGTGCGCCGCGTGCCACATACTGCCAGAAGGAGGGAACGTTTACCATAATCAGCCCGGTGTTGAAGGCCTGGATCAAAATGATCCCGAGTACGGTTCCTCCCATATTTCCGACGCCGCCGGTAAAGGAGACGCCGCCTAAAATTACCGCCGTAATGGCGTCGAATTCAAGATTTACATTGGCGGCAGGCTGCCCGCTGTTCATTCTGGCGGCAAAAACGATTCCGCCGATCCCGCAGAACAGGCCCATCATCACAAAACAGATTAAAATAATCTTCTGCGGATTCAGTCCGGCCAGACGCGCGGCGTCCTTGTTTCCGCCGATTGCGTAAATGCTCCTCCCGAATTTTGTTTTCGCAAGAATGAAGCCAAAAATTCCAATGGAGAGAAGCATGATCCAGACCGATAAGGGGATTCCCGCAAACCTGGCCTTTCCAATTTCAATAAACGCCGGATCGCTGATCGCGACAGGCTTGCCGTCGCAGATGATATAAGCAAAGCCGCGCAGAATCGCCTGTGATACCAAAGTGGCTATAAAAGGGTCGAGCTTGATCTTGTTCACCATCATCGCGTTGCAGACACCCACGGCTGCCGCAACCGCAAGAGTGAGCAGGATGGACAGCGCCAGCGGAATTTTCCAGCTTACCAATAACGCGCAGAGCGTTCCGGAAAGAGCGGCGAGGGACCCGGGCGACAAGTCATTCTGCCCGGCAACAATCAAGTATGTATGGCCTATGGCGACCAGACCGACAAGGGACGCAGCCACCAGTAAATTAATAATATTGGTCAGTGAAAAAAAGTTTGAGTTCATGGATGAAAAAAGGATAAATACCACGATGATTGCGCCGATCAATACCAGTCTTTCCCCGCCGATGGTATTGATTATCTTTTGCAGTACGGATATCCCTTTCCTCTGTTTGGATGTCTCGTTCATTCTGTATCCTCCCCTATCATTCCCATACTGAGAAGCCTGTCCTCAGTTGCTTCATCATGCGATATTTCTCCGACGATCTTTAACGATTTCATGACGATAATCCGGTCGGAGAGCCCCATCACCTCCGGCATTTCCGAAGATATTAAAATCACCCCGAGCCCCTGTTTCGCGAAGGCGCAGATCATATGGTAGAATTCGGATTTCGCGCCCACATCGATCCCCTTGGTAGGCTCATCCAGAATCAGGACCTTCGGATTGGTCGCGATCCACCGCGCAACAATACATTTTTGCTGGTTTCCGCCCGACAGCTCGATGATCTTTTTGTCTGCAGAAGGGGTTTTAATCTTGAACCCGGAAATCCCCTTCTCGGCAACGGCGTTTTCTTTGTTCTTATCAACAACCCCGAATTTGTTTGCATTCTGGTCCAGCATGGAGATATTAATATTGCCCTTCACACTCAAGTTTGCCAGAATTCCCTGCATTTTCCGGTCCTCCGGAACCAGCACAATACCGTTATCCATAGCGTCCTTCGGGGAGCGGTTGACGATTTTTTTGCCTTCCAAATAGATTTCTCCGCTGCGCAGGGAGTCGGCTCCGATAATGGCACGGATCAATTCGGTCCGCCCCGCGCCCACCAGCCCGCTGAACCCCAGCACCTCGCCGCGCCTCAGCTGAAAGGAGTTTTCCTTTACATAATCGGAGGAAACATTTTTAACGTCCAGAAGGACATCCCCTATGGTCTTATCCCGATCAAGGCTCTTGTAAACGTCGCCCAGATCACGGCCGACCATCAACCGGATCAGCTCTTTTTCCGAAACCTCTCCGGTCGAAACCGTGCAGACATAACGGCCGTCCTTGAAAACCGCGGTTTTATCCGTGATCTTTCGCAGTTCATCCATCCGGTGCGAGACATACACAATGATTTTATTTTCGCTTTTCAGTTTGCGGATAATCGTAAACAGACACTCGATTTCAGCATCGCTCAAACTTGCCGTGGGTTCGTCAAAACAGATCACTTTAAGGTTTTCCCGGCTGTAAGCCTTCATGATTTCCACCATTTGCTGATAAGCAATACTCAAGTCCTTGACTTTGGTCTGGGGAGTGATAGGCAGGCCGAAATCATTGATGATTTTTTGTGCCATTTTATTGGCAAGCCGCTTATTAATCACCCCCAGCTTGTTGGCCGGCATCCGGCCCAGATAGATGTTTTCCGCAACGGTCAGCTCCATTAAAATTTGACGTTCCTGATAGATGACGCTGATTCCCTCTTCGATTGCTTCGTGAGGCGAACGAAAGTGTTTGGCAACCCCGTCGATCAAATAATCGCCCCGATCAGGCTGGTAATCGCCGTTCAATATCTTCAGCAGGGTCGATTTTCCCGCACCGTTTTCCCCAAGGAAAGCCAGCACTTCGCCGCTGTGCGCCTGGAAGCTGATATCATCCAGAGCAACGACGCCGGGAAAATATTTGGATATATGTTTAAATTCCAGTACACTTTCCATCCCTTTCTCCTCCTTCTCCGTATAATTCGCTATATTTTATTCGTATGTCAGTTATTCTTTTGTTGATTTGTTGATATTTATGATAGCATAAAGAAACGGGTTTTTGTTTTTCAAAATTGCGTAACTATTTAAAAAAATTGCTCTTTTTAAAGTTGCATATTGCTTTCCGTCCGGGAATCTGTAAACTGAAATGGAGAAAGAAAAAGAAAGAGGTGTTTTCACGATTTTTACGCATATTTCACAATATTCAAAGGACTCCCGGGCAGACGAGCCGGTTTATTGCTTAAAGAACGACCGCGGAACAGAGGTTGGCTTTCTTGCTTTGGGAGCCGCCGTTGCCTTTGTAAAAACGCCGGACAGGAACGGTCTTCTTATAAATATTGCGCTTTCTCTGTCCGACTATAAGAAGTATTCCCTCAGCAATACCTACAGCGGCGCTACGATCGGTCCGGCAGCCGGGCGTATCCGAAACGGCCTTTTGCCGATTCTGGGAACAGAATATCCTCTGCAAAAAAACGATTCCGGAAACACCCTGCATGGCGGAGCAGATAATCTGGGGCATTTTTTATGGGATATCAGTGAATTCTTCTGCGGCCCGGACGAGGCAGTCATTGCCTTTAAAACACATCTAAACGATGGGTACAACGGGTTCCCCGGCGAACGCACCTTCGGAGTACGATATACTCTTTCGAACGACAACACGCTGAAAATACAATACACTGCCATCACAAACAAAGCAACGTTTGTCAATCTGACAAACCATA
>UREO01000104.1 GCA_900546895.1 uncultured Oscillospiraceae bacterium | reverse complement strand
ATGCCATTTTCCGTAATATCCAGAATTCCGTAAGTACCCCGGCTCCCGTTCAGGCTGCCGGGGTTCATGATATACAGCCCGTCCTCGTAATCCGTCATCGCGTAGTGGGTATGGCCGAACAAAAGGATATTTGCCTTGCGGCCGCGCGCCGCCTCAATTGCTGTATACAATCCGTATTTAACATTATAGGTATAACCATGAGTATAGAAAATGTGCTTTCCGGAAAGGGTGATGTCCCCGTCTACCGGCAGCGTGAACCCCCAGTCGCAGTTCCCGCGCACCAGAAGAAACATTTTTTCGGGGAAGCTGCTCTGGATCTCCTGCGCTTCCTCCGCCCCGTCCCCCAGGTGGATGACCACCTCGGCGGCAGGCTGCTTTAAAATTGCCTCGCGCAGGGCGTAAGCATCCCTGTGCGTGTCTGAAACTACTAAAATCCGCATTCTAAAAAACCTCCGAATGGCGGCGGCTTTCCGCCGTCATATATGAAAGTCCCGCATCATACAATGATAACGGGGTGATTGTATGCCAAACAATGATTCACAAAAACAACTGTTGGAAAGCCTGATCAGCCAGCTGAATCCGACGGACCGCAAGAAGCTGCAGGATGTCCTTTCCGACAAAACCGCTACGGAAAAAATACTCAGCACACCACAGGCTCAGGAACTTTTAAAAAAATTTTCGGGAGGAAAATAAATGGACGATCTTGCCGCTATGCTCGGTGAGCTGTTAAAAAGCCCGGGCGCCATGGATAAGCTCAAAGGGCTTGCCAGCGGTCTGTTGGGCGGCGCGGCGGCGGAGCCGGCAGCGGCAGGCGGCGACGCTCCCCCACCGGAGCCGCCCGACGGCGGCTCTCCGCTGGGGGTCGACGCCGAAGCTCTGCAAATGATGACAAAAATCGCGCCGCTGCTTTCCAGCTTCCGGCAGGAAGACGACAGCACAAGGTTTCTGCACGCCCTGCGGCCTCTTCTCAGCGAGGAGCGCCAAAAAAAGCTGGATGAAGCCGTCAAGCTTTTGCAGCTGATGCGGCTTCTCCCTCTTTTCAAAAGCAGCGGATTATTCTGAGGTGTAAATCATGGCCGATAATTATACTTATGATTTTCAGCGCCTGCAACAGGACGCGATCCGCAGGGCGCGGGAAATGCAGGCAAGAGCCCGGGTCCCCGCCGTGCCGCTGAACCAAAGCGCGCCCGGTCCGCCGGCCGCACCCGCGGCGCAGCCTTCCCCGGCCCCGCCGCAGCACAGCGCCCCGGCCCCGCAGCATGTTGCCGCTCCGGCCGCCGGGCAGCAGCATGGTCACGAGCCGTCCTTCGGCCCGCTTTCCTCTGTCAAGGATATTTTCGACAGCCTGATGAGCGACAGTGAACGCACGCTGCTTCTGGTGCTGATTCTTCTGCTGACGGAGGAAAAGGCTGACATCGGACTGATTTTCGCGCTGATGTACCTGGTTCTGTGACCGTCAGCCCTCGGGGGCCTGTATGGCGTAAATATATTCCTGACCGGTAGAAGGGTCGGTTTTCAGCACATAATCCATATATTTGGTGGGGGTAGGAGCGGCGACGGCGCTGGTCGTCTGTGTGCGCCACGTATCGCTGGGCGAAACGTAGCCGACATGCAGAACGGTGCTGTCGCCCTGTTTTTTTGCGCTCTCCGTATAGGGCAGAAAGCTGCTGTCCGAAGAGTACAGCGCCACGTGGAACTGGTTTTCCTCCGAATTGTATTCAAAGAAGGTTTCCTGGGCGGGCGTTTTCGGCTGAAGCTGACAGTCCGGGCCGAACAGCGCGCGGCAGGAGTCCACCACGTCGCCGAGCGGAACCAGGATTCTGCCCGCGTCGTCGTAGCTGTTGTAATTGGTCCCGTTGTTTTCCGTGATGGTTTTCCACAGGGAAGCGTTCAGGACAAACTCCTCGTCGGCCTTATCGGGGGACGCAAAGGGCTTGGGGTCCTGCATCACGACGGTGGTAAGGAAGGAATCGTAGGCGCGCAGCTTGCTGTCGTCGGTCGCCGCGAAATAGATGCTTTTCCCGATGGTGGCGGCAATAAACCCGACGCCGACCAGCGCGAGGATCAGCACCAGCGCGCCGACCGCCACTCCGTAGCGGTGCCGCCTGCGCCGTACCGTCCCGGCGGGTCTTTCCGGCACCTCCGGTTCTTCCGGCTCCGGTTCCAGCCCGTCGTCCCATTTGGTCAAGAGCTCCTCGCCCTCGTCCTGCTGTTCCTCCGGCAGAAAATCGTCGATTTCAATATCCTGCAGCAGCTCAGCGCTCTCCGGCTGTTCCTCCGGCTTGTCGCCGTACACGCCGCGATAGTCGGCCGAGAACCCCTCTATCTTCCTTCTCCGTCTTTTACTCATCTGAAAATACTCCGTTTTCTATCTTATTTGGCCGCTGCCGCTGATAATAAACTTCGTAGACGTCAGTTCATTCGCGCCCATCGGTCCGCGCGCGTGCAGCTTCTGCGTAGAAATGCCGATTTCCGCGCCCAGCCCGAATTCGCCCCCGTCGGTAAAACGGGTGGAAGCGTTGACGTACACCGCCGCGGAATCCACCTGCTCCGTGAATTTCTGCGCGTTTTCATAGCTTTTTGTCACGATCGCCTCGCTGTGGCCGCTGGAATACCGTGCAATATGCTCAATCGCTTCCCCGATATTTTTGACCACCTTGACCGCGAGGATATAATCCAGATATTCGGTCGCCCAGTCCTCTTCCGCCGCGGGAATCACGCTGGGGCCGAGGATTTCCCTCGTCCGTTCGCAGCCGCGGATTTCCACGTTCTTTTCGTCGAGCCGCGCCTTGATGACCGGCAGCGCCTTTTCGGCGATCTCCCGGTGGACAAGCACGGTTTCAATTGCGTTGCAGACGGACGGGCGCGAGGTCTTTGCGTTATTAATAATATTCGCCGCCATATCGATATCGGCGGAATCGTCCACATAGACGTGGCAGTTTCCCGAGCCGGTCTCGATCACCGGCACGCGGGAATTCTGGACCACGGACTGAATCAGCCCCCGGCCCCCGCGCGGGATCAGCACGTCGATGGCTCCGGTAAGCCGCATCATTTCCACAGAGGACGCGCGGCTGGTGTCCTGTACCAGCTGGATGCTGTTTTTCGGCAGCCCTGCTTCCTCCGCTGCGGTGCGCATGATTTCGGCAATGCAGGTGTTAGAGCGGATGGCCTCTTTGCCGCCGCGCAGAATCACCGCGTTCCCCGCCTTCAGGCAGAGCGCCGCAGCGTCCGCCGTGACATTGGGCCTTGCCTCGTAAATAATGCCGATGACGCCGAGCGGTACGCGCACCTGCTCGATTTTCAGGCCGTTGGGCCGCACGCCGCCGCCCACAACCGTCCCGATCGGGTCGGTCTGCGCCGCAACGCCGCGGATTCCCTCCGCCATCCCCTTGATTCTGGCGGGGTTCAGCGTCAGCCGGTCCAGCAGGGATTCGCTCATGCCGCTTTCCCGGGCGGCTTTCAAATCCAGTCCGTTGGCGGAAAGGATTTCCTTTTCCCCGTTTTCAATCGCCGCCGCCATCGCAGAAAGCGCGGCGTTTTTCTTCGCTCCCGCCGAAGCAAGAACGCGGGCGGCTTCTTTCGCGTTTTTTCCCATTTGTTCGATCACGGTCATGGTATCACCCCTTCTTATCTTACTGCTTTCTTGTGCCGAAAAGTGTCCCTATTTGTACACCGTCGAAAAGCTGGTACAGTGCCTTCGGGTCCGCGCCGCTCATTACACAGCAGGGGATGCCCGCTTCATTCGCGATCGCGGCCGCGCTCACCTTCGTGCTCATCCCGCCCGTCCCGCGGTTGGAGCCGGTCCCCCCCGCCAGCGCGCGGACCTCGTCCGTTACCTGCGCTACATAGGGGATACGTTTTGCTTCGGGGTCCACGCGGGGGTTCGCATCGTACAGGCCGTCAATGTCCGTCAGGATAACCAGCAGATCCGCGCCCGTCAGCACGGCGACCGTTGCGGAAAGCGTGTCGTTGTCGCCGAAATTGTTGCCCACCAGCTCGTCGATGGCGACAGAGTCGTTTTCGTTGACGACCGGGATAATTCTCATTTTAATCAGCTCGGTAAAGGTATTCTGGGTATTCTGCTTGTTGTGCTCGTTCGCGACCACGTCCCCGGTCAAAAGCACCTGAGCGACCGTCTGGTTGTACTCGCCGAACAGCTTGTCGTACATGAACATCAGCTCACACTGGCCCACCGCGGCGATCGCCTGTTTTTTCTCCGTTTCCTGCGGTCGTTCCGGCAGCCCGAGCTTTCCGACGCCGACGCCGATTGCCCCGGAGGTGACAAGGACGATTTCCCTGCCCGCGTTCTGAAGATCGGTCAGCACCTTACACAGCGTTTCCATCCTGCGCAGGTTCAGTTTTCCGTTTTCGTAAGTAAGGGTGGAGGTACCAACCTTAACGACGATTCTTTTTGCCTGTGTTACAGCCGACATGTTCCATTCTCCTAAAATTTTTATACCTTAAATTATATCATAATTCGTCAAAGTTTTGAAGAAATATCTTTTGAACGAACGGTAAATTCCGCAAAAATTCGGTTTTTTTCTATAAAAAGCAATGCGCGCGCATCCATTCCCATATTTTTCCCTAATTTTCCATTATCTATTGCACAAATAGAAAAAACGCGCTATAATCGTTTTTGTAAGGCACAAATAAAAAGTGCAGCGCAGGAACGGGGTGTCTCACCACCCCGCCCCCTGCATACGGAGCACATACCTCCATACACAACCGAAAAATCGGCACGCTGCGGATATTATTATACCGCCTCTTTGCAGTTTTGTACAGAGGGGATTTTGTATCCGCAGGCACCTGACGACGTTGTATATGGATAAGAATATCCGTGTACGGCGTTTTTTTGTGCCTTGCCGCAGGGAGACCGGCGGCGAGAGTCCCCCTTTTTTGGCTTTTCCCGCCGGTTCTTTTTGTGTTATATTTTAAAAACAACTTACTCCTTCCGTCGCGCCGAGCGCGGACCTGCCGGTCAGGAAGCGGACCATGCGGTCGGCACGCGCCTACGGCGATGCTTCCAGTTGGCTTACGCTAAATCGTAAGCGAAATGCTCCGAAACTCCCTCCGTCGCGCCGGGCGCGACACCTCCCTCAAAGAGGGAGGCAGGGAGGCTCCCTCCTAGAGGGAGCTGGCAGGCGCAGCCCGGACCGGCGAGGTCCTGACTGAGGGAGTCTAATAGAAACCCAACTGAAAGATTACAACTCGGCCCCATTTTTGAAGGGACCGCCACTTGGTGGAGGAGTTTAACATATGCTTGGCCGGGCGGAGGCCGTTCCTCCTCCCGGAACCAAGCGAAAAAATTCAGCCCTGCAATAAAAAGCTCCCGGAATTGTTCTCCGGGAGCTCTATTTATAAAAAAATGTTAATTCCGCAATGTTAATTCCGCTTAGTCCTTCGGTTCGCGCGGCTTGTTGGTGTTTGCAATAAAGCCGTTGCTTGCGCGGGGACGGTCGTCATGGCGGTCGTCATGGCGGTCATCACGGCGGCGGTCGTCGCGGCGCGGCGCGGGACGGCGTGGAGAATCGGAAATCTCATTTTCCGGGGTAAGGCCATCCACTTCGATCAGAGCGTCGCGGCGGGAAAGGTTCAGCCTGCCCTTGTCGTCTATTTCCAGCACCTTGACCATGATTTCGTCGCCGACATTGACAACGTCGGTCACCTTCTCAGTGCGCTTGACGTCCAAACGGGAAATATGCACAAGACCTTCTTTGCCCGGCGCAATTTCCACAAACGCGCCGAAGTCCATCAGACGGGTTACCTTGCCGTTGTAAATCGCGCCCGGCTCGGGGTCGTTCACGATTGTATCGATAATCGTCATTGCGCGCTGGCAGTTTTCGGCGTCGATGCCGGAAACGAACACGTGTCCGTCCTCTTCCACATCGACCTTCACGTCGCACTCAGCGCAGATTTTCTGGATCACCTTGCCGCCGGAGCCGATCACTTCGCGGATCTTTTCAACCGGAATCAGGGTGGACAGCATTTTCGGGGCGTACTTGGAAAGCTCCTTGCGCGGCTCCGGAATCGCCTTGAGAATGACCTCGTCAAGAATATAATCCCTTGCGTGGTGGGTTTTCTCCAGTGCTTCCTTGACCATTTCGGGGGTAAGGCCGTCGATCTTCAGATCCATCTGAATCGCGGTAATACCTTCGTGCGTACCGGCAACCTTAAAGTCCATGTCGCCGAAGAAGTCCTCAAGCCCCTGAATGTCGACCATGGTCATCCAACGGTCGCCCTCGGTGATAAGGCCGCAGGAAATACCGGCGACGGGTGCCTTGATCGGCACGCCGGCGGCCATCAGGGCCAGTGTGGAGCCGCAGATGGAAGCCTGGGAGGTGGAACCGTTGGAGGACAGCACCTCGGAAACAAGGCGGTAGGCGTACGGGAATTCTTCAACGGTCGGGATGACCGGAACCAGCGCCCTTTCGGCAAGCGCACCGTGGCCGATTTCGCGGCGGCCCGGGCCGCGGCTCGGTTTGGTTTCGCCTACGGAGTACGACGGGAAATTATACTGGTGGATATAGCGTTTGCTTGTTTCCTCATCAATGCCGTCCAGCATCTGGCAGTCGCTGACGGGGCCGAGGGTGACGACGGTCAGCACCTGCGTCTGCCCTCTGGTAAACATGCCGGAACCGTGTACGCGCGGCAAAAGGTCAACCTCTGCGGCGAGCGGGCGCATGTCGTCCATTCCTCTGCCGTCCACGCGCTTTTTCTCGTCGAGCAGCCAGCGGCGGACAATATATTTCTGCGTTTTGTACATGCACTCGTCGATCTTAGCCGCCTGATCGGGGTAAATCTCGTCGAATTTCTCATGTACCTTTTCATAAATCGGCTTCAGCCTTGCGTCGCGCACAGTTTTGTCGTCGGTGTCCAGCGCGGCTTTGACTTCGTCCATTGCAAACGCTTTGACGGCGCTGAGCATTTCCTCGTCCGGCTCGTTGCTGGGATAGGAAAATTTCTCTTTGCCGATTTCGGCCTGAATACCCTTGATAAACGTAATGATCTTCTGATTGGCCTCGTGTCCGGCCATAATGCCGTTATACATTACTTCGTCGCTGACAATATCCGCGCCCGCCTCGATCATGGCGATACGGGAATCGGTAGAGGCGACGGTGACGGCCATTTTGGAAACCTTTCGCTGCTCAGAGGTCGGGTTGATCACATACTGCCCGTCCACATAGCCGACGGAAACGCCGGAGATCGGGCCCTTCCACGGGATATCGGAAATACTGAGCGCAATGGAGGTTCCCACCATGGCGGCGATTTCCGGCGCGCAGTCGTGGTCGACAGCCATCACCGTGGCGACGATGGAAACGTCGTTTCGCATATCCTTCGGAAACAGCGGGCGGATCGGGCGGTCGATCATGCGGGAGGTCAAAATCGCTCTTTCGCTCGGGCGGCCCTCGCGCTTAATGTAAGAGCCCGGAATGCGGCCGACGGAATAGAGCTTTTCCTCAAAATCAACGGAAAGAGGAAAGAAGTCCACGCCCTCGCGAGGCTTGGAGGATGCGGTCGCCGCAACGTGGACGACAGTCTCGCCGTAGCGGACCAGGCATTCGCCGTTCGCAAGCTGCCCCATTTTCCCGGTCTCGATGATCAGGGGGCGTCCGGCAAAGTCTGTCTCATAAACCTTAAAATTTTCAAACATATTGTTCCTCCATTTTTATTTGATACGGGAGGCAACAGGTTTAGCAATAAAACCAGCATCCGGACTCCGGCTGTTCGTTTCACTGCTAAGTCCCGCGTCTTCCCATAAAATTTACGATTGTTCACAAAAAGCCTAAAGGCAGGCGGTACAAACCGCCTGCCCGAACAAACTGTAATTACTTGCGGATACCAAGCTTGGCAATAATCGCACGATAGCGCTCAATATCAACTTTCTGCAAATAGTTGAGCAGGCTCCTTCTTGAGCCAACCATTTTCAGCAGACCGCGGCGTGAGTGGTGATCCTTCTGATGGGTCTTCAGATGCTCGGTCAGGTCGTTGATTCTTTTAGTGAGAACCGCAATCTGAACCTCTGCGGAACCCGTATCGCCCTCATGCATTGCATACTCTTTAATAATTGCTGTTTTTTCTTCTTTTAACATAGTGTTTCCACCCTTTCATCAATTAACCCTCAGTCACAGAAAAAGGCCGGTGAACTCCCCCAAAGGGCTTACTCCTCAATCCGGGAAAGGGGCATAACGCTGTATTATTATATCATGCCGATTTTGGTTTGTAAATCATTTTATGATGCGTCTGAGGAAAAACAGCCGTTTTTCTGAAAATATTCTCTGGCCTGCTCCCCATTTTTCAGTATTTCCGCTTTCAGCTCGTCCAATCCGGCGAATTTGCGCTCCGGCCGGAGGAACTGAATCAGGTCCACCCGCACGGTCTCGCCGTAGATGTCTGGCCCGTGGTAATCGGTCAGCCACGTTTCCGCCAGAACGGCGGGCGACCCCACCGTCGGCTTGATTCCCACATTGGTAACGCCGCAGTACCGCGCCCCGCCGAAAAAGACTCTGGAAATATAAACGCCGAAACGCGGAAGGACAAAATCCTTCGGCACCGCCTGATTCAGCGTGGGGGTACCCAGCTCCCGCCCGAGCCTCCGCCCGTGCAGAACCGGCAGGATGTACCCGTAGGGCCGCCCCAGAAGCCTTGCCGCCTCGTCCACGTCGCCGTTCGCGATCGTGGAACGGATGCGCGTGGAGCTGACCGGCTCGCCGTCCAGCAGGACGGCATGGGTCACGGCGGTTTCCATTTTGCGCTCCCCGCAAAGGCGGGAAAGCATTTTGCTGTCCCCTTTTCCGCCGCGCCCGAACGTAAAGTTGAACCCGCAGCAGACTTTTTTCGCGCGGCAGACCTTTTGCAGAATCTGACCGACGAATTCCTCCGCGGACAAATCCTTCACCGCCGAAAAATCCAGGATGTAAAGCTGTTCCACGCCGAATTCTTCCAGCAGGCGGATTTTCTGCTCCTGCGTAATGATCTCCCCGCCCGCGCTCCCGCCCAGATCGGTGACTGTCTCTTATA